>JANMJN010000715.1:0-4306 GCA_031371355.1 Saprospiraceae bacterium | reverse complement strand
GCAGTATAAAGATAAAGAAGCGATGGCGATTTTGGCTAAGGCAAAATGACCCCCTCAGTATTTATATAGTTTTTTTGTCATTCTGAACGTAGTGAAAGAATCTAAATGATTGATTTTTATTGATTTAGATTCTTTCACTGCGTTCAGAATGACAAAAAAAATAAAACGAAAAACGAATGGAAAATACTCCTACAACAGCTCGCATGACATCCATAGATGCCTATCGCGGTTTTGTTATGCTCTTGATGATGGGCGAAGTGCTGTCCTTTGAAAAGGTCTCAAAAGCACTACCTGAAAGTGGCTTTTGGCAATTTTTGACCTGGCATCAAAGTCATGTGGCATGGGTTGGTTGTTCGTTGCACGACATGATACAGCCTTCGTTTTCGTTTTTGGTAGGCGTTGCTTTGCCATATTCGATAGCGAGCCGGATTGCCAAAGGGGAGTCGCAGACGAAGATGTATCTTCATGCGCTCAAAAGGTCTTTGATATTGATTTTATTGGGTATTTTTCTAAGGTCAATGCATGCGCAGCAGACTAATTTTACTTTTGAAGACACCTTGACGCAAATCGGTTTGGGCTATTTTTTCTTATTTTTATTGGGTTTTAAGTCTTCAAAAACGCAAATTATTGCTTTAGCCAGCTTGCTTTTGGGCTATTTTATGGCCTTCGCTTTGTACCCTTTGCCTGATGTCCATTTTGATTACAATCAAACAGGTGTTGCGAAAGATTGGGCTTTTAATCTCACTGGTTTTGGCGAACATTGGAACAAAAATACCAACTTCGCTTGGGCATTTGACCGTTGGTTTTTAAACCTTTTCCCGCGTCAATCATCGTTTTTGTTCAATGGTGGTGGTTATACAACTTTGAGTTTTATACCGACTTTGGGCACGATGATATTGGGCTTGTTGGCAGGTAATGAATTGAAAAAGCAATCGTTTATCGAATGATAAAATAAAAAGATTTCTTGTCATTGGCGTATCGCTTTTAGCGACAGGTTTGTTGCTCGATGCATTGAATATCTGCCCCAATGTTAAGCGGATATGGACACCGACTTGGACGCTGTTCAGCGGCGGTTTGTGCTTTTTGTTTCTGACTCTTTTTTATGGGTCAATAGATGTTTTGAAGACCACAAAATGGTATTTTGCGTTAATCGTCATAGGTGCAAACTCGATTGCGGCGTACATCATCGCGCATACGATTGATGGCTTCATCGGTTCTTCTTTGAAGATACATTTAGGGCAGCAATATGCAATTGTTTTTGGCGCAGCCTATGCACCTTTGATACATGGCTTTTTGATACTGTTATTTGAATGGTTGATATTGTATTGGATGTATCGAAGGAGGCTCTTTATAAAAATATAGATAGTGACTTCTCCTTTTTGTTATGCCTTTTCTGTCTCTAAATAATGTCATACTGAGGGGGTGTCGTGTTGAATTACTTAACCAGCTTCATTTCCATAATGATTGTGATAAAAAAGACCCCCCTCAGTATTCTGAGGAGGGGGCAACTGTATATGAAAAGAATTTACCTTTATTGTTTAACGAAACGCAAAGTCTTTATGAGGTCATTATTGACCACATTACGTGCTGTGATAAAATAGACACCCCTTTCGAGGGTCGTTATATCCACAGTGATTTGACTGTTGCCTTGTGCTACTTTTTGGTTGCTGCGCAAACGGCTGCGCCCTGCAACGTCTATCCATTCGATGGTGAGGTCTTTGTCATTGTCCATTGAGATATCCAAAGTAACCGTATTGCCCTTTGCAGGATTTGGATAAACGGCTATATCGTTTGTTTTTGAACCAAAGAGTACAGAAACAGTTTTTGAATAGTGCTTCTTACCGTCTCTATCCACCATTTCGAGCCTGTAATAGTTTTGCCCAACAATGGGCTGCTCATCTAAGATTTGATATGAACCGCCACCTGTTGCATTCACTTTGGTTAGAAAGGTGAAACTTTTTGCGTCGTCGGATTTCTGAACATTGTAATGACTGAAATCCACTTCTCTGGCAGAAGCCCATTTGAGTTGCACAGTTGCCTTGTTTTTGATTGCCTCAAATGACAAAAGGTCAAGTGGTATGGTAGTGCTTGGAAATGACAACATAAACAAGCCATTGCCATGAGTCCCCAACACCATTTTGTTGTCACTTGTCCGCAAACGCATGGATACTGAGGGGGAGAGTGCGATTTCAGAAGTACCGATACGTTCCCAAACGGTTGTTGCACCGTTCAAAGTGAGTGTACCATAAAGCCCTGTTGATGTACCGACCACAAAGCATTTCGACGTACCGATATTGACAATCATAGCGGAACGCGCCGAGGCCAATTCAACAGCCGAACCTACTGCCCCTTCAACATTGACCCAAGTAGGTGTTGCCACACTCGCATCGGCGGTATACCAAACACTCGGTGCGTTGTAGTTGGAATAAGTAACCAAAAGCTCTTTGTCATTCATCGGATTGACAGCCACGTCGCTCACATAGCCCATAGACCCTGCGGGTGTGATTTCGGTGGGTGTGCTTCCGACAGCCGTAAATGCAGGGTCTGCAAAGCGATAGACTTTAGCATCGTTTGTACCGATGTACATATGCCGATTGGCATCACTGGCACTGTAAGCGGCATTGCTCAAACCAATATTGCGCGTCACGGCTAAGGCACTGATATTGCCTGATAGTGTGGCAGCGATGCCTGTGATTTCTTCCCAATTTGTGGCGACATCGCCTATTGTACCGTCCGTGATGTTGGGTGCATTGCGTGTCCGATAGAGTTTTTTGGTATTTGTGGGAAAATACAAGTAGTTCGTATTGTCAGCATCTAATAAGAAATAGGTTTTGAAGCCTTGCGCCTGTCCTGTTGGTTTGATACTCATACCTGTTCCGTTGAGAATTCTCGATATGCTGCCATTCTGAGTAGCGACGATGACATTATAAGTATTGAAATCCGTACCACTGATGACACCGATAGCTGTGCCGTCACCACCATGAATTTCTTTCGCTTCTGCTGTACTGGCTTGCAAAGTAATGGCATTGTCTTGTGCAGCACCTGCAAGGAAATCAGAGCCGTTGGCAGGGTTGATGTCCGCACGATAATACTGATAAGTGATATAATTCGTTGTGCGGTCAGTCCATGTAAACCCACCTGTTGGGCCTGAGGCAATAGTGCCTCTAACGTCTGTTCTACGCATCCCTCCGTCATTGCCTGCCCACAAAGTATCAGGACTGTCGGGTTGAAAAAGTAGCAGATGGTTGTCCACATGCAGATTAGTCGCATTGGCAGCCCCCTGGTCACCACCGATGTATTGATAATCGGACGTGGCAAGGTTCAAGCGATAGATTTCAGTGCCCCCGAGATAGACGATGTTGGCATCGTTTGGTCTGGTCGTGATACACATATTGTAACCGTCTTGAAAAGCAATGTTCTTGGGGTCAGAGCTACCGCCTGCACAAAAGCCAATCTTTTGTGAGTGGTCAGTCCAAGTCATTGCTGTGGCATCGTATAATTGTAAACCCGCATTACTTGCCGCTGCGCCTGTCCCACAAACAGGATTTGTGGTTTCATAGAACACCAAAACATTGGGTGTATTGGCAACATTGGACAAGACAATACGCTTCACACCACCCGCTTCTAACTGAACAGGGGTTCTGATTTTTGTCCAAACCAAACCATCCAGTGAACGGTAAACACCCCCCTCAGTATCAGCCCCATGAATAGCCGCATAGAAGGCTTGACCCGCTACATTGTAGATAATATCGGTGGGTCTGCCTGTGGTTGTATTCGTATTGCCAAGCACATTTGCCCAAGTTACGCCGCCATCGTTTGAGCGTTTCACAGTTTCACTGGCTCCAACAAGTATGGCTCCGTTATTGGGGTCAATGACGATACGGCTGTTATTGTCAAAGTCATTGTCAAACCCATACAAATTGCCTTGTGTACTGGGCAATGCCGTCCAAGTCACACCATTATTGGTTGATTTCCAGAGGCCATGACCCAAATAGCTGGCTCCCGTACCGCCCGCACTGTTGTTCTGCTCGCCCGTCGCAAAATACCAAGTGTCTTCCTGCCCTGCACGCGGGTCTTGGACAATGGCAGTTGCGCCGTTGATTTCACCTGCTGGTGTCACCCTTGTCCAACTTGCGCCGCCATTGGCTGACCGAAAGATGCCCGATGACACGCCCCCTGCTAAGATGATTTGCGTATTGCGTTTGTCAAAAGCAAGTGCTCTTGTGCGTCCGCCGTAGTTGTTAGGGCCCCTGACCGTCACGCCGATGGTTGGTAAAGTCCTTGAAGATATACCATCACTCAGTTC
>JANMJN010000713.1:0-6632 GCA_031371355.1 Saprospiraceae bacterium | reverse complement strand
TTTTGCCAGTCTGTTCCTTCCCCGAATGCAGCGGGGTTAGGGTAAGGAATTGTAGCCGAACCTGCATTTTTTGCGGCTTGGTTGCGGAGGGTGGCGTACTCTGTGGCATTCGCCAAAGGTATCCTTTTCACCAAATCCTGTGAGCCATAATAGGATGACAGACCGATAACAGGTTTGCCCGATTTCCCCCGTTTTGTCGTGACGATGATAACGCCATTCGCCCCCCGCGAGCCATAAATAGCTGTTGCCGAAGCGTCTTTCAATACTTCTACAGACTCGACATCGTTAGGACTGACAAACGAAATATCGTCGCTCAACAGACCATCAATGACATAAAAAGGGTTTGAGTTGTTCAATGTACCTGTGCCACGTACACGAATGACGGCACCTGCACCGGGCGAACCTGACGCAGGTGTGACCAAAACACCTGCAACTTTGCCCTGCAATGCCTGTGCTACTGAGGGGGTCGCTATGGAAGCAATGTCTTTGCCTTTGACCGATGCCACCGCACCTGTCACATCACTTTTCTTTTGCGTACCATAACCCACGACGACGAGTTCTTTTAAGACAGAAGTCTCTTCTTCAAGCACAATATTGATTGTTTTTTGACTGCTGACTGCGACATCTTGCGAGATATAACCCACATAAGAAAGGGTCAAAGTGCCATTCGGCGGCACTTTATCGAGCGAGAAATTGCCATCAATATCGGTTAAAGTGCCATTTGTTGTGCCTTTCACAACGACATTCGCACCGATGAGGGTTTCATTTGTTTTGGCATCTGTTACTTTGCCCTGCACGGTCATCGTTTGCCCAAAGGTAACGACGCTGAATAGGAGTAAGAGCTGTGAGAATATTAGTTTTTTCATAATTCGGTTAAGTTTAGTTATTAATTCAAACAAATTGAAATACTGAGGGGGTTACTTTTCCCACCTTTTCAAGAACTTCTGCACTTGTATTGTCCAAATCGCATAACCATCGGCATTCATGTGCAGCATGTCTGCCTTGAACAGTTTCGGGTCGGGTTTGCCTTCTTTGTCGAACATTCTTGTGAAGGTATCAATGAAATACAACCCTTTCTCCTGCTGCACCCACTGCCAAAGCCGTTTGTTGAAGTCTTTCTGTTTGTCAAAATGCTGAATCCTTGACGGGCTTGGTTTGATGGCAAAAAAGACAATGCGGGTGTTTGGTAACTGCGTTTTTACCTTTTTGACAAAGGTTTGGTACGCCATGAAAGTTGAGTCAACCGACATTCCTGCGTTGATATCATTGTCGCCTTCATAAAAAAAGATGTATTTGGGCTTGTGTGGCACGACAACACGGTCAAAAAACAGGTTTGCATCGCTTGTTTTAGAGCCACCAAAGCCCCGATTGACAACTTTTAAGTTTTTGTTGGTAAAATCGATATCACTACTTGTCCAAAACCGAATGGTCGAACTGCCGTAGAGCATGATTTGTCCTAAGACAGGCTTATTTATCGAGTCTTTTGCTTCAAAAGCCTTGATTTCAGGCTCAAATGGGTTTGTTTGGGCTGTTGTTTTTCCTAAAATAAGGATAAAAACAAGGAGTAGAAAGTAGTTTTGTTTCATATCTTTTTGTTTAATTTTTTGTCATTATGAACGAAGTGAAAGAATCTGAATAATATAACATTTAGATTCTTTCACTTCGTTCAGAATGACAAAAAAGTGTAAAGTGAATAAAAATACTGAGGGGTCATTTCAAAGTGACCCGCACCGTTTTAACCGCATCAGAAGTGCCGCCAACCATAATATCAAAGTCTCCTGCATCTGCTTTTTTCTCTAAATTTGGATGATAAAACGCCACATCATCCGCCGTCAAAGAGAATGTAACGACTTGTGATTCACCTTTTTTCAAAAATATCTTTTTAAAGCCTTTTAGCTCTTTCAACGGTCTTGTCAAACTGCCGACCAAATCGCGGACATAGAGTTGTGCCACTTCTGCACCATCTCGATTGCCTGTATTTGTCAAAGTAAAAGAAACCGTGATTTTATCCTTAAAACCCCAAGTCGGTTTGTCAACTTTTAGGTTTTCGTAGGCAAAAGTGGTGTAACTCAAGCCAAAACCGAACGGATACTGAGGGGTGTTCGGCAAGTCCATGTATTTCGAAGTATATTTATTATTGGCATCAAAAGGGCGACCTGTGTTTTTTTGACAATAATACAAGGGGATTTGACCAACAGAACGTGGAAACGTCATCGGTAATTTGCCCGAAGGATTGTAGTCTCCAAACAGTACATCGGCTATGGCATGACCGCCTTCTGTGCCTGAAAACCATGTTTCTAAGATAGCCGAAGCGCTGTCGGCAACTTCTGGAAAGGTCAACGGACGACCATTCATGAGGACAACGACGACGGGTTTGCCTGTTTTTATCAATTCCAAAACCAATTCCTTTTGAACGCCCGGCAAACCTATATCGGCACGAGAAGCGGCTTCGCCCGTCATCCAACCGCGTTCACCAACAGCAACGATGACCGCATCGGCTTGATTTGCCGCTTTGACGGCATCGGCAAAGCCCTCTTTGCTCATCATAGAGTGATTCATAGCAGGGAAAGTATTTTCTAAATCGCAGCCTTTGGTGTGTAAAATATTAGCGTTAGGTAGGGCGGCTTTGATGCCTTCCAAAAGGCTCACGCACGCATTGCCATCGCCCGCGCCAGACCATGACCCGATGAGGTCAGTTTTAGAATCGGCAAGCGGACCAACAACGGCGATTGTTTTGATATTTTTACTGAGGGGTAGGGTAGATGCATTGTTTTTTAACAAAACCATACTTTTACGTGCTGCATCTCTTGCAGCATCTCGGTTTTCTTTTGAAAATACAACCCGTTTTTCCCTATCTGTATCGCTAAATCTATAAGGGTCGTCGAACAAACCGAGCTGAAATTTGACCCTTAAAATGCGTCTGACCGCATCATTGACGGTTTCAATATTGACTTTACCTTCTGCCAACGATTTTTGTAAATGTGTATAAAAAACCGCGCCTTGCATATCCATATCCACTCCTGCGTTGATGGATTTTTCACCTGCGTCTTTGTCGTCTTTCACATTGCCATGATTGACCATTTCGTTGATAGAAGTATAATCGGTCACGATAAAACCTTTAAAACCCCACTTTTTCCTAAGAATATCGGTCAAAAGTTGCCGATTAGCGGATGAAGGGACGCCGTTGATGTCATTGAACGACGTCATAAATGTCAAAGCACCTGCGTCTAAACTGGCTTTGAATGGCGGCAAATAAGTTTCCCAAAGGCTCATTTCAGACATATCAACGGTGTTGTAGTCACGCCCTGCTTGGGCAGCCCCATAAGCCGCAAAGTGTTTGGCGCAAGCCGCAATGCTTGACGTTGAACCTATTTTGCCTTGAAAACCACGTGTCCGAGCCGCACCAATCATAGAGCCGAGGTACACGTCTTCGCCCGCACCCTCCGTACAACGCCCCCAACGTGGGTCGCGCGAGATGTCGAGCATGGGCGCATAAGTCCAATGCAAACCAGCAGCGGCAGCTTCTGCGGCAGCGATACGGGCAGAGTTTTCAATTACCGTCATATCCCAACTCGCGGACTCGCCAAGCGGTATCGGAAAAATGGTTTTGTAACCATGAATGACATCGTAACCGAAGAGCAAAGGGATTTTCATGCGGGTCTCTTTCATCGCTATTTCCTGCAATTTGCGGTTGTAATCGGCAGTATGGGCGTTGAAAATATTGCCACATTTGCCTGAACGGATGTCATCGGCATAACCTTTTCGAATCGTTGGACCCGTTACATCCCAATCGGACGTAAAGAGCGTGAGTTGCCCTATTTTCTCTCCCAGGTTCATTTTGTTTAAGACAGAATCGACTTTTCGGTCAATTGGGTCTTTATACTGAGGGGGTGCCTGTTTCTTCTTTGGGCTTTGCCCAAAGAGAAAAGTTGCACTCGTTAAGAGTAAGATGATTATGTTTAATCGTTTGATATTCATATATTTATGATGATTTATTTTAGATGTTTAGGATTTCTATCGAGAGCAGTTTTTGTCATTCTGAACGAAGTGAAAGAATCTGAATATTATTTTATTCAGGTTCTTTCACTTCGTACAGAATGACAAAAAAGGGTAATGCGTTAATTTTTAACAATATCCAACCACCCCCCTTTAAACCCAGCCTTTTTCAAACCTGCCACGATGTAAGGATTCTTTTTCATCAAATTCCAAACAAGGCTTGAGCGATGGTTTTCAATTTGAATGACGATTGGTCCTTGGTCAATGCCCAAGTAATCGCGGTCAATCCACCCCCCCTCAGTAATATTTGGATTCGCATTATTATTTGAATAAAAAGTATAAGTCGGATTGTAAGCGTCTTTGAAACCATATTCAGTCACAAGCGGTGTGTTGTAGTATTTATTCCACATATTTTCAAGGGCAGGAATGCAGACTTCGGGTGCGAAAGGAATCGAACCGCCGACTGCCGTTGGTGCAATTGTGCCATCGTCCACGACACGTATTGAAGCTGCCCCACGTGCGCCGTATTGGAAAAACTTACGCTGAGTACCATTGATAATGACAACCGTATCGCGCGGACCATTGCAAGCCGTCAAACCCCATTCGTTTGCACTGTAATTTTTATATTTGTTAGGATTTTCTATGGCATAATTGCGTTGGGCAAGGGTTGCTCGGCGCGAGTTTTCAAAGTAATCAATGCCTTTGGCTTTCATATAAGGGTCTTGGATGCCTTTGAAATCAATATACATTTGGCTGTATTGATGCCCAAAAAGCGGCTCAAAATTGACGTGCGCTTGCCCTTGATAGGTTGCCCATTTGTAAGGCGCACACCACCGATCCCAACAATCGGCAGGAATCGGATGTGTGGGCGAACCCATTGCCATGACGAGTAAAACCATGGCTTCGTTGTAGCCAATCCATTCCGCTTTCAAAAAACCACGCCCTGGGTGATAGCCCATGGATAGGTTTTTATTGTCATTTAAGAAAAAAGACCAGTCCACACGCTGGTATAGTTTTTCAGTTAATTCATGGATTTCCTTTTCAATAGGGTCGATTTCTTTATCAAAATAGGACATAACAGACAATACGCCTGCCATCAACAATCCAGTGTCAATCGAAGAGAGTTCCACGTCTTTATAGCGGAGCGACGTTTCATGGTCGAGAAAATGGTAGTAAAAACCTTTGTAACCACTCACATTTGCTTTCCCATCCCCTTGCGGCATTGCCCACAAAGCACGCAATGTTTTGACGACTCTATCAGCCGCTTGCGCACGGGTGACGTAGCCACGTTCAGCTCCAATGCAGTAAGCCGTTAAGCCAAAACCCGTCGCAGCGATGCTTGAAAAATCGCGTTTCGGATGACGGTCGGGCACTTGGTAGTTTTTGTCAATCAAATCCCAAAACCAACGAAACGTGCGGCGTTCCACCTCATCGAGCGAAAATTTAGAATTGTCCTTTTGTGGCGTCTGAACGGCTACTCCACTGGGTTTTTGGTCGCAACCCAACAAGAAAAGCAAGAAAAAGAAGGTTGTGAGTAGCTGTTGAGATTTCATAGAATATGTCTTTTAACAAATCTAAAATGTAAAATTATAAATGTAACATGTAGAAGTGAACAACACTTTTACATTTATTATTTTACATTTTAGATTTGATATTCTTTAAAAAATACTGAGGGGTTGTCGAGCAACCAAAAGGCAGCCCGACAAAACCCTCAACAGATGTATGAAAAAAAATTACTACTCTTTCACAAATTTATTATTGGCAACCAAGCCTTTGTCGTTATAGGCTGAAATCAGGTACAAGCCTCTGTCTAAACCATCAAGAGAAACGGTGTAAGTATCAACGGTCGAAAGGGTGACTACTTTGACCTTTTGACCCAACATATTGGTAATTTCAAGACGGCGTACCCCCTCAGTATTTTGAACAAATAACTCATTGAATGCAGGATTTGGATACACTTTCAGCGATTCGACCTTTGCTGCTTCAAAAATACCTGTCGTTGTGCAACTGCCCTCGCCGATGACGACATCGTCAATATAGTTTGTTAATATAGAAGTTGGCACAGCTAATGTTAAGTCAATAAACAATGTTAAGCGCGTGTGACCTTCTTTGCCCGTCAACACAGGCGTACCTTTGCCTGTGAAATTGAGGGTAATTTCTTCCCATTCATTCACTTTTGTATTGGCAACAATCACTTCTACGTTGTTCGGTCCACCCGCAGATCCTTCTAATTTGGCAGCAAAGTTGCCGATGTGATCCATCAATACTTTTGCTTTGACAGTCAAGTTACTTGTTGTCCATTTCATAGCTGCAGGAAAGTCGAAATAGCCACCTGTGAATACCGTACTGTTTGGTAAACGCTTGAATTCCAAGACATTATTACTGGTGTTGATAGTTGCTTTTTTCGGATTTGGTAAGACACGTGCAAATTTGCCATCGAGCGTATCGTTTGCAAAATATTTAAAGGGCAAAGTTCTCTCTGGTGTTTCAAAATTGACCGCGCAACCTGTAATGGGCTCTGATTTCCATTGTACATCGTCAATCAAATAGATGTCATTACCTGAATTGGCGACGCTACCGTTGAAGAAAACCGCAACATTTTTGTAGTTATTCGCTTTCACAGTGCTGAAATCAAT
>JANMJN010000694.1:0-12563 GCA_031371355.1 Saprospiraceae bacterium | reverse complement strand
AACGTCTGCAAGCCTTTACTTTTTAACCCCGCCCAATAAAGTTTAAACGCATACTGAGGGGGGCAACAAAATTATTGAGAGAATACCAAAATCATAGATTTTTAACTTTTGAGGAATTCCCAATCGTCTAAAACCCGACTTTTAGGATTATGCCGTTGGCTAAAATTTTGTTTAGAAACCTTAAAAGCTATTTCAACTAATAGCCACATCAACAAAAAGATGAGAATTTTCATAAGTCAATAGATATGTTTAATGATAAAAATAAATATACTTCATTCATTTGCTTACAAAAATGTGTCCAATTTTAATTATGATGCAAATTAGTGAATATTTTTAAAATGAAACCTATTTGTGTATTTTATTTTAATAAAAACCTAATTTTATTGATTTTGTAAACTATTTGATTACATTTTCTGTCCAAAAAAAATAGGCAAAGAGTCCATATTGGACTCTTTGCCTATTGCCTATTGCCTATTGCCTATTGCCTATTGCCTATTGCCTATTGCCTATTGCTCTTTGCCTATTGTTCTTTCCCAACTTTATCCCCCCTCAGTATTCTGTACCTTTTCCGGGCTTCGACAGCTAAGGTGGAGTCTGAAAACTCTGTAAAAAGCCTTTCGTAAAGCAATTTGGCTTTGTCTTTATCATTCAAACGCGTTTCGTAAATATCTGCCATTTCAAAAAGGGCATTGTCGGCACGTATTTCCTCTTTGTACTTTTCTAAAATCTTTTCAAACATCACAACAGCTTTTGCATAATCACGTTGCTTTTTATAGACTTGCGCTTTCAGATATATTACATCATCGTCAAGTGAATGTTCTGGAAAAAGCATTATTATGGAATCCAATTTTTCAAAAGCACCTTTGTATTTGTTTTGAAAAACCAATAATTCAGCTTCAGCGTACATTTTCATAGCCGTCGTATTGGAGTCAAGTCCTGTATTGTCCATGATAAAAACGCTCATATCAATTGCATCGTTTGAAATCAATTTTGATGTTGAAGCTTTCAAGACATCGAATTGTGCTTTTGCCCAATCAAAATCGCCGAAATAGTAACTTAGTTTTGCGTTTTTGAACCGCGCTTCATGTCCCAAAACATCGTCTTTATAAAGTTTATCCACCTGCGAATACAACAAAGTAGCTTCCCAGCGGTCACCACGAATCAGGTAAAAATCGCCCAAACTCAATTTTGCCCGCGACTGAACTTCACGATCAACCATTGGAAAATCAATGGCTTCTTCCAAAAGAGCCACTGCTTTATCTAAATTTTGTAGGTAAAATGCCTCTAATTCAGACAATTCTGAAATAATAGAAGCTGTCCGAGCATTACGACCTACTTCATCTAAAAAAGATTCATATTCTTTTTCGATTTGTATCAGTTCGGCATTTGTAAAGGTGAAGCCTTCTGTCAATTTTTTACGTTTGCATGACAAAAGGTTTTGCTTTGAAATGATAAACAAAGGCGATTGCCGCCCTTTATCTGTAATGATATACGTGAAACCATCAATCGCCGCATCATAATCATGGTCTTCGGCTGCGATACTTGCCAATCCAAAAACCCGATTACCATCTTCGCCATTCATACGGTCAACCGCTTTGAGTTGCCGAAAAGCATTTTTATAGTCTTTTTTTTGCAAAAATACCCACGACAACAATTCTGGATATGCCAACACTTTTGGTTCATCTTGAATACGTGCATACAGTTGGCTTTGCAATTCCGTTTGCTCGTCCGCACCCGTCGCATTGCGCATCAACATGGATTGTACTGAGGGGAGGTATCCAGGATTTTCTTTGATAGCATTGAGGTACGACTCAATCATCATCGGCACGTCGTCTTTTCGGCGATACAATTCAGCGAGGTTGTAGGCGAACATATTCTTATTTCTCAACAACTTACTGCCTTGCTCATAAGTTGATAGCGCCAAATCGTAACGTGCCATCGAACTAAAAGTAGATGCCAAATTGTCAATCATATAACGGTCTGATGGGAGCTTGTCAATGGCTTTTTTATATTGTTCAGAGGCATCTCCATCTTTGCTCTGGCGTTCATACAACTTACCCAACTGGACGTAAAGCGTTGATTTTGAAGGCTCTTTCTTTATTTGTTTGGTAATAATTTTTTCCGATTCGTCAAAACGGTTCAAATCCATGAGGCAGGACAAATACCTGTCGAAGTAATAATCGCCCGAGTTCTGTGCATATAATTTCTCATACAAAACGGCCGCTTTTTCTAATTCGCCATTCTGAAAATATTGCTCTGCCAGTTGTGGATTCGGTTGCCCTTTCAGCAGTAAAGGCGCAACGAGGAGTAAAGACAGGAGTAGCTTTTTCATTTTATCACTGATTGAAACTGATTATTTTTGATTTTACTGATTCCGTAATGCGTTATAAGGATTGAACATTCAATCACCTTTTCTAACTCAAAAATAACGCCTTTTTTTAAGAAAAGTTGCTTCTTTACGATGAACAGCGTACATCTATGTGATTTTATCAGACCTATCTTTTTGTTGAAAATAAAGAAAAACCAGCAAGCCCAACAATGCGCCAACGGTATTAGCGACACCGTCCATGACATCGGACATTCTATCCTGGCAATATGCGCCTTGAAACCATTCCAAAAACCAACCATAAGTGCTGCTAAAAACCGCTGTACCAACCGCAAAAAGTAGGGAAACGCTCCTACCCGTATTCTTTCGTTTGCCACGTAATATTAACGAAGTTAACCCACCGTAAAAAATCATGTGAACGATTTTATCGATTGATAATAAACTCCCCCAATCTGGGATAGACGGAAAATCTTTCCCGGGCATTACGGACAGGACAAAAATAAAAATGCCCCACGCGAGTGCGGGGGCGAAAGAAATTTTTATGTTTTTCATATTTTAATGCGCTGGTAGCTCACTTTGATAAGCTGCTGCATTCAAAAGGGCATCAACATCTGCGACATTAGCCACTTTCACTTTCACAATCCAACCTTCGCCGTAAGGGTCAGTGTTGACAAGCTCTGGTTCGTCGGTGAGTTTTTCATTGAATGCTAAGACTTCGCCTGTGATGGGCATATAGAGATCAGAAGTCGTTTTGACGGCTTCGACAGTGCCAAAAACTTCATTGGCTTCTATCGTTTCGCCGACGGTTTCAACTTCAACATAAACGATATCGCCCAATTCGCTTTGTGCGTGGTCGCTGATGCCGATGGTTGCCGTATCACCTTCAAGGCGTACCCATTCGTGCTCTTTTGTGTATTTTAATTCAGAAGGAAAATTCATAATTGGAAATAAGTTGATAGATTAATCATTTAATTTGGATGACTTTTATTATTCGGGTCAAAAATAGAACTTCGACGCGGAATTTTTCAGAAAACAGAATAAAAAACATTGGAATACTGAGGGGTAAGTGTCATTGGTCAATAATCGTCATTTGTCATTTCCGCAAGTCGTTCTTAATCAAACGATTATAAAAAAATAAAGGAGCGTTAAATAGCTTTCAAAAAAAAAAAGAAAAATGTTTTTTTATTGAACAATCATTCTATAAATTTGTCGAAAATTTACAGCTATGCCTACGGTCAAAACATCGAAAGAAGAAGTCCTATTGAAAGCGACCCATGTGATTCGTCAACGCGGGTATGCTTATACTAGCATGAAGGACTTAGCAAAGGCTTGCGACATACAGCCTTCTCATTTTTACTATTATTTCAAGGACAAAGAGGATTTGATGACTGCTATTTTGGAAGGTGTCGTTGAACGGTTTCGACAAAACATTGGCATCATTGCAGACGATGATAGCCTTGAACCGATTGAAAAAATTGATAAAATGCTTAAAAAGATGGGTAAATCCTTTGTTTATACTGAGGGGGGGTGTTTGATGGGCAATACGGTTTTAGAAACGGCTTATATGGAACCTAAATTTGTCAACGTGTTGCGGGATTTTTTTGAAGCATACATTAAGGCTCTGACAAAAATTTATCAAGCAAAATTCACGGAAAAATATGCTCAAAACTTAGCGGAACAAGTCGTTCAAGACTTGCAAGGTGGCATCATGTTGTCGTTACTTTACAAGGATGACAGTTATACAATCAAGGCATTCAATCGCGCTAAAATGCACGTACAATAATATTTTTTCACTTTTTTATTTAATGAATATTCAATAAAAATAAAATCAAACAAAAATGGAAAAACAAGCTATGCTAAATCGCCTTCAAAATGAAGTGGATGCGTTGATTCAGACCGTCGAAAATGTTTCGGAAGAACATTTTTTTCAACAACCGAACCCCGAAAAATGGTCTATTGGTCAAAATATTCAGCATTTAATCAAATCATCAAAACCTTTGGTAAGCTTATTTGGCAATCCTGAATCAATGAATCAATGGGCAAAAAGTAATCGCATATCACAAAGCTACGATGGTGTTAAAGAATTGTATGCCAACGCTTTAAAATCACCATCGCCTTTACTTTTAGGTTACAGGCATTTGGATACTGAGGGGTCAAAAACAGAAATGATTGATGTATATAAATCTGTCTCAACAAAATTATTGGAACGTGCAGCTCTTGTGAGCGAAGCAGATTTATACAGCTATCAAATTCCGCACCCTTTAATCGGTTTGATAACGGCTGGTGAATTTTTGCACTTTACGGCTTATCACACACGTCATCATCACAATATCATTGAAAAGATAATGAGCAATTTTTCTTGAAGGAAGATTCAATAAAATTTTTTATACTCTTTGTTTTGAGAGCCGCATAGTATCGTACTGTGCGGTTTTTTATTGGGTATTCGGATATTCGGTATTCGGGGACTCGGGGACTCGGTATTCGGGTATTAGGATATTAGGTATTAGGTATTGGAGAATCCGAGTCCCCGAATACCCGAATACCGAGTCCCCGAATACCGAATACCCGAGTCCCCGAATACCGAATACCCGAACTATCCTTGTGAATAAAGTGCCATGCGATTGCCTTCGGTATCTTCAAATACAGCCATGTGACCATTTTCAGGTGAAATCATGGTTTTAGGACGTATGATCTTTCCTCCTGCTGGCTCAACCCGAGCGAGCATAGGCGCGAGGTCTTTGCCTCCATCAAAATAGAGCAGCGAACCTTGATGAGAGGGTGTATATTCGGCATGTTGAACAATGGCACCCGTTGTCGCACTGGAATTTTCTGGACGTTGAAAAAAAGCCATCTTCAAACCACCAAAGTCTTGAATATCAGCTATTTGTGTTTCTAATAGCAGTTCATAAAACGCTTTTGCTCTTGCAATGTCGGTTGACGGGATTTCGAACCAAGTGATGATGTTTCTCATTGTGAATGGTTTTTAATTTTTAAAATTTTAAGTTTAAAATAATGTTCAAAAATAAAAATTTTGTTTAAAAAACTAAAGAAAAAGCGATACTTTTTCGACGAAATACTGAGGGGGTATTTTGTCGGTCTGTTTTCTTTGATTTTCTAAGCAAAACACGTAGTATTGCGTGATTTCTGTTAAGAACAGAAGAAAAAATGATTATTGACTTACTAAAACCTTGTAAAATGAGCCGTTTGACACCTTTTTCACGTTTTTTAATCACCCTGTTGATAGTCGGTGGTATTTTTTTGGCTGTCCGTCAGTTTTTACCTCAATTGACTGAAAAATTCAATAAAAAAGAAGGCACTGAAACCACAACAAGCGGAAATACTTCCAGCAATGAAGCCAACACTACCTCTACCACGCAATCTCCTACTTCATCGCCTACTTCATCGCCTACCCAATCTGCTAATCGCCCCCGTTTTGATTATACGCCCCCCGTTCCGAGTGGTGGCAAGTTGAAAGGCGTTGTCGAATTAGGTGCTTCGGGTTTCAACTCGTTCATCATTCGAGTGGATGCTCAGAAAAACTGGAAATTGGAAAAAAAGGATTTTGGTGCAAGCCTTGTTTATGAAAAATTGACAAGCGACGAAGACGTGAAAAATGGTTTGAAAAACTATATTTCAGGCATGTTGAGCTTTGGTGTTAGCCCGCGTGATATTCACTTTGTCATCAGTTCAGGGGCGCAAAAGGTGGAAATCACTAAGAAAATAACGGATTATTTGAAAACAATGGGCTATATTGTCAACCTCGTAACGGCAGAGCAAGAAGGCAAATTGGGCTATAAATCTGTGATGCCTAAGGATTATGAGGATGATGCCTTTGTTGTAGATATTGGTTCGGGCAATACTAAAATGGCGTGGTCAGATGGCGGAAAATTGACATCTCTTGAAGGTTCGGGTGCGAAATATTTCCAAAATAATATGTCAGATGCAGCTGTTTACAGCGAAATGAAAGCCAAAGCAGAAAAAGTACCTTTCCCAAAACGCAAGGTATGTTTCATCATCGGTGGTGTGCCTTTTGAGTTGGCAAAACAAGTGCGGAAGAACGAAGAGCGTTTTACAGTACTTAATGCACCCGACCAGTATTCGGCAAAAGATGCTAAAGTGAAGGCTGGGTTGAACATCTACAAAGCGATTTCAGACGGTACCAATACACAGCAATTTGTATTTGATTGGGATGCAAACTTTACGATTGGCTTCCTTTTGGGATTGCCGAATTAGTATAAAGGACAAAGACAATATTTTTTAAGGTTTAAGAATACCCAATAGCCTTGTATCTATAGATGCGAGGCTATTGTTTTTATCGTGAGACTTCTGTGAGAACTGTTTTATTCTTTTGCACAAAAAAACTAAAACATAAAAGCCAACATAACATGAATTGTAAAAAAGGCATGCTTATCCTATTGTTCATAGGCACATTAGGAACAATAATAGCACAAAAAGACACCTCAGCTAAGAATCTTAATCGTTTGAAAATCATTGGGTTACCTGTTGTTTTCTTTTCGCCCGATACAAAATTTGGCGGGGGTGCGGGCGGTCTTTTGACGTTTAATTTCAAAAATGATTCCATAGGTGCACGACGGAGTAGCGTGACTGTTGGTGTTGTTTATACTCAGCTGAATCAACTGCTGTTATACTTCCCTTTTCAACTTTTTCCGAAGAATCAAGCCTATTGGATAAGTGGTGAAGTGGGTTATTATCGCTATGTTTTCAATTTTTTTGGAACGGGCAACCATATTTCACCTGATTATATTGAAAAATATAATGCTGTTTTCCCGCGTATTCGGCTGAATGCGGTAAGAAAAATTAAGCCGAATTTATTTCTTGGATTTCGCTTTGCCTTCGACGATTTCACATTTACACGCGTGGATTCAGGCGGTATTTTAGATAAACGTCAAGTGACAGGTGCTAAGGGCGGACGTGTTTCAGGCTTTGGTACGCAACTCAATTATGATACAAGAGATGCACTTTTTTTTCCGCGAAATGGCTACGTTGCCGAAGCCTATCTGTATGGCGAAGGGCAACTGACGGGCAGTGATTTCGCATATCAAAGGATGTCCGTTGACGTGTCAAAGTATTTTCCGATTGGGAAAAACAGCGTTATAGCTGTTAATGCGGCAACCGTTTTGTCGTTTGGCGATGTTCCCTTTCATCAAATGCCTGTGATAGGCGGGACGAAGCGGTTACGAGGCTATTTTGAAGGAAAATATCGAGATAACAATCTGTTGTTGCTGCAAAGTGAGTGGCGTTTTCCTTTATTCAAGCGGTTTGGGGGCGTTGTTTTTGGTGGTTTGGGGGAGGTGACGGATAAACTTTCGGGCTGGTCTTGGGTGAATGTACGCTACAATTTTGGTGGTGGTCTGCGTTTTACAATTGACAAGGCACAACACATTAATATCCGAGCAGATTATGGTATTGGCTATAAATCAAGCGGGTTTTATTTGACTATTGGGGAAGCGTTTTGATAGATTGTTTATGTTTATAAAGAGCCCCCAGTTTTTATAAGCGGATGAACTTTTGGCTCTGTGAATATTGTCTAATGCCTTGATTATCAATATTTAAATGAATAAAATAAATGCCTTTAGGTACATCTTTAACGTCTATTTCTACATTGTCAATATCCTTTTTTATGCTTTTGGTTAGAACGATTTGACCATTTATGTTGATAATATCCAATTGCTTTTGATGGTTTTCATTTGATAAAAAACGAACGTGCAGAATATCAGAAACGGCTGTTGGAAAAATCTCAAAAAGACCCCCCTCAGTATAAAAGGGGGTAGCAGCCACTTCGGTCAATTGTTGTTTATGAACAGGGATATTATAAAACAATAAAATGCCAATATTTAAGGGATTAACAATCCAATTTTGAGAAAATGAATCTATATGACTGAGGTAACTGATACCTGTGAGACCTGTAGTGTCGCCAACAATCATCAACTTAATGCGGTAGTTCGAAGCTGTACCGTTGACGATTTGAGCCTTGCATCCTTCCAACCTAAAATCAGCCCACGGGTTGCCAATAATACGTAAATTGCCCGTGATATTTGTCATTTTTAAGGTGATTTCATTGGTTGCAGAAAAAAACGCTTCTTTAATATTCGGCGGACGTGTATTGACAGTCGAACGGTTATAGAGTTTAGCCGCAACAAGGTTATATGCCTGTTCGCCTATTAAATCATAGCCGTTGTTATAAAGAAAATGGCAACCATCGTGACTCAAAGCTGGGTTATTACTCAAAATTTCAATATTCGGAATTTCGCTGACTAACTGCCTTTGCGCTTCAAAAATACCTGGTTGGATGTGCGTACACGCTCGAAAACGTATTTGAAAATAAAAAACAGGCGTATTGTAATCCTCTTTCCATTGGCTGTGCAGTCTTTTAAATTGATTTTTAAAAGAATCCACGGGTGTTTCCCAACCGTCAGATTCGCCTTGCCACCAGAGTATGGCGCGGACGTTTTTTCCCACCTCGGCATTCTTCAAACGGTTGTATAAAATGCCATAATTGCCTTCTGTATAAGGGTTTATAGATTGTCGCATAAACCATGTTTGTGTCACACCGCCAAAAGCTTCGCAAAAAATGGCAACAGGGATGTGCTCATTATCAATGATTTTCTTAGCAATCCGAGGTCCCCATTTGCTCGGTGAAGTGTAATTAATGTCGTTCCAACCAAACTGGTCTGTGTAGGAACGCATGAATTTGTCATAATCAACAGTTTCCGTGCGTCCGATACAATTCGATTGACCATTGACTATAAATATGTCGCCAGATACCACGTTTTCAGCTTTGGCAAGGTTAATCTCTTGGTCGTTTTTTAAAGCAGTTAACTCGATTTTATAATTTTTTAACTCTGCTTTGATGGCAACGGGTATTTTAAAAGAAAATTTATCAACATCGGTCGGTACGGTGAGCTTATAGTTCCTTTCTAACACAGTGTCTCTCCATACTTTAGCTTGCAAAAGCGAAAAGTTGGCGGCACGCAAGACGGTGCCTTCTACAGAGTAAATGCCAATATTATTCGTCGGATCACGCGGAATGAGTTGATTGTTTTTAGGGAATTTTGATAATTCAAAAGTGCTTTGTGCCGTCAATTGAAGACAAAAGGAGCACAAAAAAATGGTTAGAACGGTTTGTTGCATCGGTATATATGTGTTTGTTGTTCAGTGAAATATAGGAATAATAAGCGTTTTGAACGTTATTTTGCAAAAATAAGCAAAAATACTGAGGGGGATCAAATGGATTTTTCAGAAAAATATGGAAATAAAAATACGGATTATGTTTTGACAACATAATCCGCACTCTGTTTTATCGTATTTGTTAAAGGTCAGAAGGACTTTAAATGGGTTTTCTAAACTTCAGTTTAGTAACTTCCCCACCTATTTTGACACCTTGTTCCACACCTTTTTCAATGGCTTCTCGATAATGAATACCGCCATAAAGACGAGAAATAGCTGCCTCCGCTGCAAAATCGAAGAAGGATTTGAAGCTACGGGGTGCACCATTTATATCTGTCCGATTGGCATGTGTCGCATCCGTAAAAGTATAGTTGTTACCAAAAATGTCACTCAAAACCTTAGCCGTTGCGCCACTTTGCACTGAGTGACCCGATGTGTATTCTGGAAATGGTGGCGTTTCAAGTAAAGACACAAACGAAGGGTCAATTTTTGAACGTATGAAAGAAATCGGACGAATGTAGTTGTAAACGAATTTCCACCGCCAACAAGAGATGAACGCATCGGATACGCAGATACCCACTTTAGCATAGACTTCGGCGGATTTTGCAAGGTTAAAGCTTTCTTTTTTCATCACTTGAGTTGCAATAGAAATAGAATGCCCTGGAGGTGTTCCGGGTTGTCCGGGGTCATCACTCCAAAATTGAGCAATGATTTTTTCTTCGGGTTTGATGTTTTTCACAGTGCTATACACCAAATAAGCCTCTTTGTAGAAAAGTGAAGTCGTATCTTCGGAATAAGATATTGGCTTAGGGGGTTGCGATATATCTACACTTTTTATGATAAATGAGCGATTATAGCCCCAAAAAGGTTGCAAAGCAGATTGATACTTAGGAAAAGTCGGTTCCCACAAACCTGCGCCTTTTGGCAGAAAATAGTTTGTTGGAAAGTTTTTAGTATAACCTTCATGACCACCATCTGTTTTGGACCACTCGAAGACGATGCGTGCAACTTCTTGACCCCATTTTTTAGAGCGGTCAATGGTCGCTTCGGTCAAAAGATATTTAGCATTCAATGCTGCGTAATTATTTTCTTCCAGTTGTTGCACTTGTGTGAACAATGTATTGGACATATTGGCATAATAACTTTTGGCAACATAAGCCATAGCTGCATTGGCAGCAACTGCCCAATTGTATTCTAAATTCAAATCAGGTGCCGCAATTTTGGGCATATCTTGCAATTGCCCTTGCAGTGACTGATATTGAGGCATCCCTGGCACAACCGTCTCATAGAGAGCGACACCCGCATATCCGAACGCACGTGAAGCAACTGGCGGTGTAAAACCCGCACAGTTTTTCGTCAGATAACGAAACATATCGAACCAATCGTGGGCAACTTGAGCATCTTGAACCTCTGTCGGTAAGCTGATATAAAGAGGTTCGTCTTTGACGCAAGAGGTGACTGAAACCAAAACAAGGGCGAATGCAATAAAAAATGCAATGAGTTGTCGTTTTCTCATGTTTAATTGAAATATTTTTATGACAATAAGACTTTTAATAAAAAGAGGGATGTCAAACTAAATTTCAATAATTACGCCAAATTTTGTTTTATCTTAATTTATAGATGCTAAATTTCAGGGAATGATTGCAAAAGGCTATTTAAAGTCTTCGATATTAAGTATTTGATTGCAAAAATCGTAATCATGTTCGATATTAGAAGCCACAATTGTCAATCGGTCGCCCCCCTCCCTAAAACGGCTGATAAGTTGACGATACCAAGCAACGCCTTGTGCATCAAGGTTGGTTGTCGGTTCGTCGAGGAGCAAAATGGGTGAGTCTGAGCAAATAGCGAGTGCTAATTTGAGCCTTTGTTTCATACCCGATGAGAAATAGCGAATTTCTTTGTTTTTTGATTTTTCAAAACCTAAAATCTCAATTAAATCATTGATTTTCAGCGAATTGTTTTCCGATAGGACTCCTTTGTTCAAGGGATTCCCTTCGGAGGAGAGGGGTTTAAATTTGATATGAAACTGAATCATTTCAGTCAGAGTCAGTTCTTCGATGAGTTCAACATACGGAGCAGCGTAGCTGATATGTTTATAAATATTGTCTTCGTCTTGTTTTTTATCTTTTATATAAAATGAAATTTTTCCTTCTGATGGACTAAGATGCCCGCTCAAAATTTTCATTAAGGTTGACTTGCCTGAACCATTTGAGCCTAATAAAGCATAAATGTTACCGCTGTCAAAAGTCTTAGAAAGGTTTTTGAAAATCCATTCGTAGCGAAAACGTTTGCCGACGCTTTCAAGCATGATTTGTGTAGTGTGATTTATTGTTTTTGATTGTTCGGACACCCCCTCAGTATTTTTCAATAAAAAATTAGTTTTGCTTGCCATTTGAGGCTCTGAAACCTTTGATTAAACCCCGTGTGGCTTGGTTGACAAAATCGAGGATGACGGTTTTTTCAGATGTATCGGGCACGGTTTCTTCAATAGAATTGACTGCTTGAGTCAAGTTGTGTCCTCTAACAAACAAAATTCTATATACATCGCGAATATTATCAATTTGCTCTGGTGTATAACCCCGCCGAACCAATCCTACTCGATTGACACCTGCATAAGACAAAGGATTGCGTGCTGCCAAAACAAAAGGCGGTACATCACGCGGCACGAGCGAGCCGCCGCCAATAAACGCATCATTTCCAATTTTAACAAACTGATGAACAGCGACCATACCGCCCAAACGCGCAAAATCGCCTATTTCGATATGCCCCGCCAAGGTGACGTTATTAGCCAAAACAACATTATCGCCGATAATACAGTCATGTGCAACGTGAGCGTAAGCCATAACAAGACAATTTTTGCCAATGACGGTTCGCCACGTTGCGGTTGTGCCAATATTGACGGTACAATATTCTCGAAGGATGGTATTGTCTCCAATTTCAAGGAAAGTCCGTTCACCTTTATATTTCAAGTCTTGGGGCGTAGAGCCGACAATGGCACCTTGAAAGATTTTACAATTGCGCCCCATACGCACACCGTCCATGATACTGA
>JANMJN010000691.1:0-4362 GCA_031371355.1 Saprospiraceae bacterium | reverse complement strand
TTACAGCCGTCCAAGCCCAAGCGGAATCCAAAATTCCAGACCGTATTGTCTCCCTCAACCAACCCCATATTCGCCCCATCGTGCGGGGTAAAACCAATAAACCGGTCGAATTTGGTCCAAAAGTTAATATTTTACGCATCGGCTGCCTCTCATTGATAGAATTTTGATAGAACACAGCTCTTTCAATGCCTTCCATGAAGGCAATCGCATGACAGAATGCTGTACCAAATACACCCATATCACAGGTAAATGCCAACAATTCGCCGCAGATGCTATCTATGCCACTAATGCCAACCGTCGTTTTGCGACTCAAAATAACATCCAAACATCCTTCAAACACAAAGGCAAAATGAAGAATGACCCAATCTTGAAAAAACAAGAAAAGACCCTCAAACAAGAACTCGGGAAAGTCCGTTCAACTCATCTCGAAGGCAGTTTTGGCAATCAAAAACAACATTATGCCGCCCATAAAATAACGTCTAAAACACCCGAAACCCAACAATTCGCCTTATTCGCTGCTTTGTTAACCGCTAATGCGATGGCCCTGCTAAACCAAGATAATAAAAATAATAAAAAGGAAGCCGAAAAGAGGAAAAAACAAAACACTCAAAACAAAAAGGCTAAACCCCAAGCAAGAGCCGCTTAAAACACAATACCCCTCAGTATAAAATATATTGACATGCCTTTATGTGTTGCCATTGCCTCACACTATATCCTGTTTCCTAATGGTCTGAAAAAATAAAATTCAAGTATATCAAATATGTAAAATAAAGCATAAATACAAAAGTGCTTCCCAAATTTTATTCGGAAAGCACTTCTGGCGTATTAGTTTCAGGAATAACCTACTTAATGTTGAAAATTATTGTTTAAGGTCAGTGATACTGAGGGGTCGTTATTTGAAAAAATACCCCCCTCAGTATCCAAACCTTTTTTATTAATTTGTTTACCACCTTAAATTCATTACTTCTTTTCTCTAAAAATCATAGAAAATTCTGTGTAAATCAAGAAAATCCGTCCAATCTGTGTTCTAATACACACCGTTTATCTATCTCATTTTCAAGTCAAATCTTATTTTCAAAAATTATTGAAAATACTTTCAATTAATTTTGAAAATTCAAAAAACAAGTATAAATTTGTATCATCAATTCACAGTTAAACATCTGAATCATGGATACGAAATATCAGTTGTTGCAATTCGATTATTGGATTCAAACCATTTTAGGTGCCGCTATTTTGGCTTGTTGTGTCACTGTCTATGGCATTTATTTCGGTGTTTTGGGCTTAATACCTTTTGGCGCGGTGCAAGTTTTAAGCGGTTTGATAGTGACCGTTGTTTATGGCGATAGAAAAAGGGTGAAGTACCTCATTTTTGTCGCTGTGTTCTTTCTCCTTTGGTTTGCGTCCTACACCTTTGGTCGTAGCGCAAATTCAGAATGGATAGACGGTTTCAATATTGTTTTATGCCTAATTCCGCCTACATTAGGGGTTTGGTATTACAGACTAACACGGTCAGATTATAAGGCTTTGAAGCAACAACAAGAAGAAGTTGGCTTTAATGACGAAGAGATTTTGGATGCTTAAGTTTTTTTTAAACAATTAAATATCAAACAGTTATGAGAACAGTCATCAAATTTTGGTTTTTTGATTTAGTACAAAACATTGTATTCAACTTTCTCGTTTGGCGCGAAAAAATGAAAAAACATTTCAATAAACACCCACGTTCTTTTTGGGACTTATAATAGTGGATAACGGATAGTTGATAATGGATAATTTATCCTATTATCAACTATCCATTATCCACTAAAGTATTATTTTTTCTTTGCCGCTTTTTTAGGCTTCGACGCTTCCGCTTTGACGCATTTGAAAACCTGCGTCGCCAAAGGTGCAAGGGTAATACTCAAATATTGTTCCTGCCCATGTTTTTCCTCTGTTATAGTCTGCAAATCGCCTTCGTTTAAGACGTTCGTTCCACCATAAACCGTTGCATCGGTATTCAATATTTCCTGCCATTTCCCTGCTTTCGGTACACCGAGTTCATAGCCATTCTGTACGCCAGGTGTCATATTGCACACAACAAGTAAGTCGTAAGCATCACTATGTCCTTTGCGGAGGTAAGAAATGACGGAATTATTGGTATCGTCATAAGAAACCCACTGAAAACCGTCCCATTCAAAACCTCTTTCATAAATAGCGGGTTCGTTTTTATTCAAAGCATTTAAGTCTTTTACCAATGTTTGAACGCCTTTGTGCAATGGCGAATCAAGTACCCACCAGTCCAATTGTCCTTCAAAAGCCCATTCGCCGCCTTGTCCAAACTCACAGCCCATAAACAGCAATCGTGTTCCTGGATGCGTGAACATATAACCGTACATCAAACGCAGATTTGCAAACTTCTGCCACTCATCGCCTGGCATTCGGGTCAAAAGTGAGCCTTTGCCATACACCACCTCGTCGTGACTGAGGGGGAGCATAAAGTTCTCCGTAAAACCATAGACAATACTAAAAGTGATTTCGTTTTGATGCCATTTGCGATAAATCGGTTCACGTTTGAAGTAGTTTAATGTATCGTGCATCCAACCCATCATCCATTTTTGGCTAAAACCCAAACCTCCCATAAACGTCGGACGGCTAACACCAGAGAAAGCTGTTGACTCCTCAGCGATTGTGACGGCTGCCGGATAATTGGCGAAAACCGTTTCGTTGAATTCTTTCAAAAAATCAATCGCTTCTAAGTTCTCACGTCCGCCAAAATGGTTCGGAATCCATTCCCCTTCATTACGGCTGTAATCCAGATACAGCATCGAAGCCACTGCATCAACACGTAAACCGTCGGCATGGAATTTTTCCATCCAAAACAAAGCACTTGAAATCAAAAAACAACGTACTTCATTTCTATTATAATTGTAAATTGCTGATTTCCAATCTGGATGATAGCCTAAACGTGGGTCTGCATGTTCATAAAGGTGCGTACCGTCGAAGTCATAAATGCCGTGTGCATCCATTGGAAAATGGCTTGGCACCCAGTCCAAAATGACACCAACACCTGCTTTATGGAAACACTCGACCAAATACATAAAGTCTTGCGGCGTTCCAAAACGGCTCGACGGAGCGAAGTAACCCAGCGTCTGATAACCCCAAGAAGGCTCATACGGATGCTCCATAATGGGCATAAACTCAATATGTGTAAAGCCCATTTCGGCTATATAGGGAACGAGTTCCTCCGCCATTTCGCGATAAGTCAATGAGCGATTGCCTTCAAAACCCTTGCGTTTCCAAGAGCCAGCATGGATTTCATAGACCGTCATGGGTTGCGGTTTGCCTACTTTTTCCAATTGTTTGGCGCGCCATTCAGCATCATCCCACTCGAAATCTAAGTCCCAAACAATACTTGCAGTATGTGGCGGTGTTTCCCACATAAAAGCATATGGGTCTGTTTTTTCTAACAAACGCCCATCTTGCGCCCAAATGCAATACTTATAGGTGTCTCCTTTTTTAGCTTGTGGAATAAAAACCTCCCAAATGCCCGAACCATCCCATCTGGGATTAGCGATATTAGACGTTTTACTCCAATAATTGAAGTTGCCGACGACGCTGACTTGCTTAGCATTGGGTGCCCAAACCGCAAAAACGACCCCCTCAGTACCTTCATCATTTTTGACGATATGTGAGCCGAGTTTCTCATAAGCACGGAAAAATTTACCTGATTTGAAGAGGCTAATGTCAAAATCTGTAAAAAGACTGAATAATTTCATAAGCGTTGGTTACCGTTATTAAGTTTACATTCTTGTTGATAATAATTGATTATGACAAAAGTAGAAAAATTTATGTGTGATAGTGACAGGTGGCGTTTTTTTTAAAAATTAAATTTAAAATTTAAAAAAAACACGCCATATCTGCTAACTTTGCGCCCTAATTAGACATCACCAGTTAATTAGACAATATGATTGAATCTCCTTCTCGTCCCGCAGCTGTTCTTATGCTTGCCGACGGTACTGTTTGGCACGGTAAAGCCGCAGGAAAAATCGGTACCACCACAGGCGAAATCTGTTTCAATACAGGCATGACGGGCTACCAAGAAATCTTTACTGACCCTTCTTATTACGGTCAAATTCTCGTCACAACCAATGTCCACATCGGCAACTATGGAACAAAAAAAACGGAAGTTGAATCTGACGATATGAAAATCGCAGGTTTGATTTGCAAGACGTTTAACGTTTCCTATTCACGCTCACAAGCCGATACTGATATCCAGTCTTACTTCAACAACGAAGGCATGGTTGGTATTTCAGACGTGGACACGCGCCAAATCGTCCGTCATATACGCGACAAAGGTGCCATGAATGCCATTATTTCAAGCGAAAT
>JANMJN010000688.1:0-1727 GCA_031371355.1 Saprospiraceae bacterium | reverse complement strand
TCAGTATCATTGTTATTTTTTGGATTAAATACATGAACGTTATAGCCTACCTCATTATCGTCAATATATACAATACCTGCTTTATCACTGACCGCCACAGGTACAATTTCTGCCTTTGGTATATTGGCTGCTAAGTTTTTTTGTAGCACAAAGATATTTTTAGGTGATGGCTCAACTGCAATGAAACGGGCATTTGGAAAATAATGTTGATGAAAAAAAATACTTGCCAAACCAATATTCGCACCTAAATCCACAACAATATTTGCTTCATTTAACGACTTTTCAAGCGGTAAAAGATAATCTTGTCGTTTAAAAATTTCATGAACCATCGGCATGTCTTGGGTTCTTAAGTGAAGTTGTTTAATATCTGGTAAGCGTAATCTATATACTCTTGTTTTCTGTTCAGAAACTATTCGATTATACCATTTAGGATTCCGCACAGCTAACCCTCGCCGAATCATTTGCTGCAACAAACTAAAGCGTGTTGGCCAATCTGCTCCAATTTTATAGCAAAAATCAAGAGCGTTGATAATAGATGTTAAAATCATAGAAAAATTGAGTTCACTTTCAAATAAATTAAGCGTCAAAAGTAAACAAATTAACAAAAAGTAATGGATTTCGAAGAGAAATCAATAAGGCGAAGGACTAACAGCTGTCCAACCGCCATCAATGACCAAACTCTGACCTGTGATATGCCGTGAAAGAGGTGAGACTAAAAACAATGCGGCATGAGCGATATCATTGACCGTTGCCGGTCTGCCCAAAGGTGTAATACGCGACCACGTTTCGATATATTCATTGTCATCTAAGGTGCGTTCCGTCATCGTTGCACCTGGAGCGAGGGCATTGACGGTAATATTATATTCCGATAATTCTTCAACTAAACCCTTTGCAAGCATTTCTAAACCTGCCTTTGTCATACCATATGCCACCAAATTCTTATGTGCCTGATGTCCTGTGACCGACGACATGAACAAAATACTGCCACCCGAATTTTGCTTAACTATTTGATTAGAAACCGCTTGTGCTAAAAAAAAACTGCCGCTTAAATTCACATTCATCACCTTTTGTAAGGCTTCAGGCGTATAATCCAAAAAGCGCCCAAAATGCGTAATCCCGGCATTCGCAATACATATTGACACCTGCCCAAAATGACTAACAGCTTCGGCAACCATTTTTTCAATGAAAACAATATCCGACGCATCGCCCGAAAAAGCGATACATCGACCACCTCGCTGATTGATATCAGCAGCAGCAGCCTGTGCCAAATCATCATCTAAATCATTGAGCAAAACACAGGCACCTTGTAATGCCAATTGCAGTGCGATTTCGAAGCCAATGCCACGCCCTGCACCTGTGATGATCGCGGTTTGGTTTGTAAAAGGTTGTAACATAATGTATTAACAAACAAATTAGGAATAAAGGATACCCATCAGTATGCGCCTTTGTGGGTTGAATATTTTAAGCAATTGAATAAATATTTTGAAGAACTTCCGTCATATCAGGCGAAAGTTAAGGCATTTGAGCGAGACGAGAAAAAGGTATATCGTTTTAAATGAATTTCCACTCTCAAACCTAACTCGGTTGGGGTGCAACCCCGTTTTAATGTATCTTAATTATATCCTAATTGAGCGACCTTGTTCCAAAATTGCTTCCATCTGCCTTCGGATAGTAAAAGCCCTCGTGTTAATAATATATCATCGACGCCTGTTCTGTTCCACCGCATT
>JANMJN010000623.1:0-2466 GCA_031371355.1 Saprospiraceae bacterium | reverse complement strand
TGGTCGGTGTCCATACATTGCCCTCTGATTTCGCCCGGGAGGTTGCCGTGTCCATCCCACCCTTGATGATAGAGTTGCACAAAACGCACCCCATTTTCAGACAGTTTTCGAGCCAACAAACAATTCGCTGCATAAGTACCTGGCACAAGGCAATCGGGGCCGTACATTTTTATAATGTCTTTCGGTTCATTGCGTATATCGGTGACTTCTGGGACAGCCGTTTGCATTCGAAATGCCATTTCGTATTGCTGAATTTTGGCGTTTATTTCAGGGTCGCCAAATGTGTTATAGCTTTCTTGGTTGAGGCTCGCTACCCTATCCAGCATTTTGCGGCGGTCTTCTTTGTCAATCGCATCGGGATTGTTGAGGTACAAAACAGGATTGTCGCCACTGCTGAATTGTACGCCTTGATGTACGGAATCCAAAAAGCCATTTGTCCAGAGTTTGGAATAAACGCCTTGCCCGTTGCCCTTCCCTTTTGATAAAAGAACACAAAAAGCAGGTAAATTTTTATTTTCACTACCCAATCCATAGCTCAACCATGAACCCATACTCGGTCTGTTACCGACTTGTGCGCCCGTTTGGAAAAATGTCAAAGCTGGGTCGTGATTAATTGCTTCTGTATGAATGGTTTTTATAACACATAAATCATTGACAACCTTGGAAGTATAAGGCAATAACTCGCTCAACCACGTACCATGTTCGCCGTGTTGATTGAATTTAAAAACCGAGCCCGCCAATGGAAATTTGGCTTGATTAGCCGTCATACCCGTCAATCTTTGCCCGTTTCTGATGGATTCGGGCATTTCTTGTCCGTGCATTGCATTCAATTTGGGTTTGTAATCAAACAAATCCAATTGCGAAGGCGCACCGTTTTGGAATAGGTAAATCACCCGTTTCGCCTTCGGTGCGAAGTGTGGCAAACCCGCTATAATTGCATCCTCTTTGCTGCCAAATAAATCAGGTATCAGCAAAGAACCGAGTGCCGCGCTGCCGATGCCAATGCCGAGACTTGATAGGAATTTGCGGCGATTTTGGTTGAGACCGTGTTCTACTATTACTTTTTCCATGTGTTGATATTTTTTTACCACATAGGCAGATAGAAAACATAGTTTTTGTATTGCTTGCAGAATGACAAAAAAACTATGTTTTCTATCTACCTATGTGGTTAGATTATGTTTTTGTAATCGCTTCATCCATATTATAAATCGTACTCACCACCTTCATCAAGGCGGCGGACATATTTACGTCCACTTGTTTATTCAAAGGTGAAGCACCAATTTTCAGCGTTTTCTCCGCGTCTAATTTTTTATTTTTAAACAAGACTAATTGCTCATTGTAGTATTCTGTCAAGATGTTTTGCTCTTTATTCGATGCTTTTCGGCAAATAATAGTGCGAAAGGCTTTGTTTATTTTGTCTTCAATGCCTGATTGTTCCGTCAAAAGATGCTGTGCGAAGGCGCGGGAAGCCTCCAATACTGAGGGGTCATTGAGCATGATGAGGGCTTGCAAAGGCGTACTGGTGCGCGAGCGTTTGACCTCGCATTGGTCACGATTGCTGGCATCGAATATAATCATAGAAGGTGGCGGAACTGTCAATTTGATGAATGTGTACATGCCTCGGCGGTACAATTCGTTGCCTTCTCCGAGTTCATATTTGGCTAAAACGCCGCGACCTGATGTGGCACGCTCCCACAAACCCTTTGGCTGATAAGGTTTTACGCTCGGTCCGCCGATGTCTTTGACCAAAAGACCACTACTACCCAATACGATGTCCCTGACAAATTCTGCTTTGACCCGCATCCGTGAATACCGCGACAAATAGACGTTTTCGGGGTCAATGGCTAAGTGATTATCCGTTACTTTAGCGGATTGGCGATAAGTCGCAGAGCTTAATATTTGCTTGACGAGGCGTTTTATATCCCAATTATGTTCCATGAAATCAACGGCGAGCCAATCCAAAAGCTCTGGGTGTGTCGGCAAATTGCCTTGCATACCAAAATCGCCCGTTGATTTGACCAAACCAACGCCAAAAAACTCTTGCCACATCTGATTGACAAAGACACGAGCCGTCAAAGGATTGTTTTTATCAACCGTCCAAGCGGCTAAACCTAAGCGATTTCGAGGCAATTTTGTGGTATCAAAAGGTAAAACAGCCGACAAAGCGGATGCTTTAACAGAGTCGCCATGCTGGTCATACGCCCCCCGTTTGAGAATATACGTCATACGTGGCGTGTCTCGTTTGCCGTTCAACTCACCCATGACGGAGACCGTCAAACTGCCTGTATCGCTTTTATTTATGAAACTCATAATACCTTTAATTTCCTTATCTGTCAAGGTCAATTTTGGGTTTTTAGCAGGTTTTGATTGACCTACGTCACCTTCAAAACCAACTTCTTTGCTGTTATTGAAAAAGGCAAATAATTGGTAATATTCTTTCTGTGAAATTGGGTCGTATTTATGGTC
>JANMJN010000053.1:0-5777 GCA_031371355.1 Saprospiraceae bacterium | reverse complement strand
CCCTAAAAGCGCAAAGGTGATTGGTATTACTGGCTCAAATGGCAAAACAATTGTCAAAGAATGGCTGTTCGAATTGCTGCGCGATGACTTTAATATCGTCCGTTCACCTGCCAGTTTTAATTCTCAAATTGGTGTGCCGATGTCGGTTTGGCAGATTCGTCCAGAACATGATTTGGCGATTATTGAAGTCGGTATTTCGACGATGGGCGAAATGGACGAATTGGCAGCGATAGTGCAGCCGACGATAGGCATTTTCACAAATTTAGGGGCTGCGCATGATGCGGGTTTTTCCTCTCGAGCAGAAAAAATAAACGAAAAATTTAAACTTTTTTATAAGTCTAAGTCATTGATTTTCAATGGCAATGAAACAAATATTGCCTCTGCGTCCTCGCTGAATAAAACAAAAAAAATAAGCTGGACAGAAACGGGAACAGCCGATTTAAACATTAAAGAAAAGTATCAACAACCTGATGGTTCAACAAAAATAAAAGCGGTTTTTCATAAAAAAAACGTAGAAGCGCATGTGCCTTTTAGCGACAAAGCGATGCTCGAAAATGCTTATTTGTGTTGGCTGACGATGTTGACTTTGAAAATACCCCCCTCAGTATGTTCTACTCGTTTACATCGTTTAGCGGCTTTGGCGATGCGGCTTGATGTGCGTTCTGGTATTGGAGGCTCAATTATCGTCAATGATTCTTATAGTAATGACTTGACTTCGTTGCCGATTGCGCTGGATGTTTTGGTACAAAAAAGCCGCCATTTGTCGCGCATCGTCATATTGAGTGACTTATTGCAGACTATTGGCGATGTCAAAATTGTGTATCAACAAGTCGCTCAATTATTGGTTGAAAAAGGTATTCAAAAACTCATCGGCATTGGTGAAACGATTGGTTTGATAAAAAGTTTTTTACCGCAAAGTATTGATTTTCAATATTTTAATTCGACTAATAGCTTTTTGCAATCTATCCATTATCCTGATTTTCAACAAGCTGTCATACTTATTAAAGGTGCGCGGTTGTTTGGTTTTGAGCGCATTGCAGCACGGCTTTCTGCCAAAACGCATAAAACGGTTCTGGAAGTCAACCTCGATGCTTTGGGGTACAATTTGTCTGTTTTTAGAAATTTAATAAAAACGGTGAATAACATGAGTGACGGGGTGATTTCAAATCACCCCGTCACTAAAACAACTCAGAAAACCAAACTGATGGCGATGGTTAAGGCATCGGCTTATGGCAATGGGGCTGATGAGGTGGCGCATTTGTTGGAACAACGGGGCGTTGATTATCTCGCTGTGGCTTATGCGGATGAAGGTGTGAATTTGCGAAAAGCAGGTATTAAACTGCCGATTATGGTGATGAATCCTGAAGTGGCCAGTTTTGATACAATGGCTCGTTATGACCTCGAACCAGAGATTTACTCCATTGGTTTGATTGAAGATTTTGACAAATTTGTTCGGAATACTCTTGAGGAACGCAGCCCTGATACGAGCGACATGTCATTTAAAATCCACTTGAAATTAGATACTGGTATGCACCGTTTAGGTTTTGAAAGTGCTGATATTCAGAGAGTTGTAAGTATTTTAAAGGATAATACGCATATTCACATTGCGGCTATTTTCACGCATTTGGTAGCAACAGATGGTCCAGAACATGATGATTTTACTGATAAACAGGTTGCTCGTTTTGTAGATATGTATGCTCAAATTACTGAGGGGGTCGGTTACAAACCGATGCGACATGTGTTGAATTCAAGCGGTATTGTTCGTTTCCCACAGTATCATTTTGACATGGTTCGATTGGGTCGCGGTTTGTATGGCGTCGCAAGTTCACCTGAGATGCAGGCAAAATTGCAAGTCGTTCAGACCTTGAAAGCGACGATTTCTCAAATTAGAAATGTACCTAAAACAGAAACGATTGGCTATTCGCGCAACGGAGTTTTGACTCGCGATAGTCGTATTGCAACGATTTCTATTGGTTATGCCGATGGCTTGCGGCGGACAGCATCGGGCGGCAAATTTTCTGTTTTTTTGCATGGCAAGTATGCGCCAACTGTTGGCAATGTGTGTATGGATATGACGATGATTGATGTTACGGACATTCCCGAAGCCCGCGAAGGCGATGAAGTCGAGGTTATGGGCGCAAATGTGACGATTCAGTCCTTTGCCGATGCACTTGGTACGATACCACATGAGGTATTTACGAATATTTCAGAGCGGGTGAAGAGGGTTTATTTTCAAGAATGATTAGGAAACTAAATGTTTAACTTTCATAGAAAATAAAATTGAATACTGACAAAACATTATAAATGCTTAAAATTGGAAAGATAATTGCCTTTGTTCTCTATTATATAGAATAAAAAAAGTATTGTATTTTATGGTTATTAATTAAAATGAATAATTATAATATTCAGATACATTTTAATCAACTTTAATCTTTCCAAATGGTTAGCGAAAAAATTCTCATTATTGCAAAAAAGGCATTATTTTTCCTCGTTTTTGCACTTTTTTTGAACGAATTAAATGCTCAAAATCAATCTTTCGGTGGTGGCATTGGTATCAATTCGCTGTTTAGCAATGGCGTCAATTTACAACAAAAAAGAGATGCTCGTTTAGGTTCAGACAATGTTAACCAAAAAGCGTTTAGTAAGCCTCAACTGAGTTTGAATATTGATTATAATTTTGCTAACAAATTGTCTAATAAATGGTTAGGGAGAATATATAACCCTATTTTTTCTAATCCGCATCTTCAACTGAGGGGTCAAGCAATGTTTAATCAATTTCGTATTGATGCCAATAAAAACAATTCTATTTTGAGTTTTGGTGGCAGCCTTTTGTATTTTCCTAAGGCTCAAGATGCGCACAAAAGCACCAATTTTTTCGTTGAAACGGGCTATAAAGCTGTTTTAAACAATGCGACTTTCGACCCTTTTCATAGTTTTGTTTTGGGTGTCGGGACGCGGCATAACATTGGTAATGATTGGATTATGCAAATGAATATCAACTATACATTTGCTTTTTATGATTATGTCGATCAGTATGGAACGAATGGATTTACTTTAAAAAATACGGACGGATATGCTTTATTCAATGTTTCAATTTTGAAGCCATTTTTTAATGTTAAAGAAAAAGGAGCACTCGATAGAGCTAAAGATTCCTTGGGCATGGCACGTAGTTTTGCCGTTCAAGCGATTGAAAAAGGGAAAACAGTAACTGAAAATGTTAAAGTTATCCAAGAATCCGTCAAACCTTTACTTGAAAAAACATTGAAAGATAAAGCTTTGGCACATAAAATTAGCGAAACAGCTTTGGCTATCAGTGACAAAGCGATTTCTATCCGTTTAAATGTAAAAAAGAGCATAGGGTTAGATGTCGCCGAACGCGAAATAGACAGCTTAAAAACACTCACCGCTACTTTGTCTATTGACCGTCTTGTAGACTATGATTTGGCAAGCGATGTGCATATTATAGAGAGAGATATTGCTAAAAAAATTCAAGAGCTGCAGCGCGATTTGCAAGAAACAAAGCAAAATCTCAAATGGACTTATCAATATTTACCTTTTTTGAAAGACTTGGAAAAAGAAGTTCAGCGCATCAATGTAAAAGAAGGAGGTGAGGCACGTATCATCATAACAAAGGTTGAACAGGCGATGGGGATAGCCGAAAAAGAATATGAGACGGCACACCATAATGTAGCAGGCATCAAAAATTTGTTTGAAAAAGCAGGAATTAATTTGAATAACGCCATTGACGAGGTTGAAAAAACAGAAAAAGAGATTGATAATTTGAAAAAACACTAAAATCTTAGCCTCCACATTTGTTGATACTGAGTGAGGAGTGCTAATTTAAGCGCACAGTTTATACAATGAAATGTCCTCAAAGTGGAAAGCAATATCCCATTCCGATCAGTCAGAAATACCGTTACAAATTTGATGGGATTTGAAAAGCTAAAATGTCCTGATTATTCTTTAACAGACTTGTTGATGTGCTTTATTCGATAGCATATCAGGATTTTACGAATATTTCATAGCCGATGTCATTGGTTTATTGTCAGGAATGACAGAAAAATAATTCGTTTACCTGTCACAAAAATATTTTTTTTGGATGAAGAAAAATAATATAAATCCTCAACCTTGTGGAGGCAATCTTCATTGTTTTGCGATAACATAGAACCAGAAATATATTTAAATCTACAAATCACAATTAACCTTAATTTTTCAAAATGCTTATCGAAAACTTTCTCCATTTTACAAAAAAAACTTTCTTTTTTCTGATTTTCACACATTTTTTGAACCAAGTAGGCGCTCAAAATCAATCGTTTGGCGGCGGTATTGGCATCAATTCCATTTATAGCAATGGCGTGAATTTACAGGAATACCGCAACTCTCGTTTGGGTTCACCAGACGATAAGCCCAAGGAGCTTAGTAAGCCTCAAGTGAGTTTGAATGTTGATTACAATTTCCCAACCCAATTGTCTAAAAAGTGGGGGTTGATAAGAAAAATCTACAATCCCATTTTTTCTCATGCACATTTCCAGTTAAAAGGGCAGGCGATGTTTAATCAATTTCGTATTGATGTCAATAATAACAATTCTATTTTGAGTTTTGGGAGCAGTCTTCTGTATTTTCCTATTGCTCTTAACTCCAACAAAGAGTTCAATTTTTTTATTGAAACAGGGTACAAAGCGGCTTTGAATAATGCTGTTTATGATCCTTTTCACTGCGCTGTTCTGGGTATCGGAGCACGGCATAATTTGGGTAATGATTGGATTTTACAAACCAATTTCAGCTATACAGTGGCTTTTAGTGACTATATTGACCAATATGGTATTAAAGGATTTACAACTGAAAAGCAGGATGGGTTTGCTTTGTTCAATGTTTCTCTTTTGAAGTCAATTTTCAATAAAACAGAAAAAAGAGGAATCGATAGAGCTAAAGATTCGTTAGGAATGTCGCATACGCTTGCTTTGCAAGTGACTGAAAAAGGACTGAAATTGACCGAAAAAGTCAAATCTATCGAAGAGTCGCTTAAACCTTTGCTCGAAAAAACGCAAAAGGACAAAGATTTATCTTATAGAATTTTCGAAACAGGTTATGAAATCGGTGAAAAAGCGATTGCAATTCGTATAAACCTGAAAAAAGGCGACGAGTTAAATAGCTCTGAACGTGGCATAGACAGTTTGAAAACGCTCATTTCGACATTGAATATCTCTCGTCTTGTTGATTACGATTGGGCAAACGATGGGCATGTTTTTGAACAAGAGATAGCAAGGAAAATTCAAGAATCGCAAAACGATATACAAGATATGAAACAAAATCTTAAATTATCTTATGGATATTTACCGAAGTTGAAAGAGTTGGAACAGGAAGTTCAACGTTTCAAAGTGAAAGAAATAGGAGATGCCCGTATGATGGTGATAGGAGTTGAACAAGCGGTTGTCACGATACAAAAAGAATATAATGAAGTGCACAGTAATGTGAAAGAAATCCAAAGTTCATTTGACAAGGGAGAAAAAAATATGAAAAATGCACTTGATGAGATTGAAAAAACTGAAAAAAAGATTGCCGATTTAAGAAAAGAGGAAAACGTTCCGAAACCTGTTCCCAAAAACAAACGGTTATAAAAATAAATTTTCACATATATGTGAAACAATATCCATAGACGATTTTGGAAAAATTAAGAGGGTGTATCAAAATTCTGATACACCCTCTTTTTCGTTTATATCTAATTTGCCATTTTAGAGCTGTGATACTGAGGGGGGCTTTAACCAAAAATATCCACC
>JANMJN010000566.1:0-6828 GCA_031371355.1 Saprospiraceae bacterium | reverse complement strand
GGCTATAATTTGCCATTTTCTGCTTATGGTTCTATCCATATAGAAGCCTTGTACGAAACGAATAAATTTGACATAACTCGTAGAAAGTATGACCTATACAATGATATTTTTTTATTGAATATAGGTATTTGTTATCTTCTTTAAAACTTTCTATTCTATTTCAAATCCTAATTTTTTCAAATCTTCCCAAAACTGCGGATAAGACTTACCAACGACTGCGGGCTCTTCAATTTCGATTTCGTGGAACATCGCCAAAGGTGCAAAAGCCATTGCCATGCGGTGGTCTTCGTAGGTTGGAAAAGTAGGTGTTGTTTCTATATTCAATTTTCCATCTACCATAAAATATTGCTTTTCAGTGCGTTGTGAGAAACGGGCAGGCATTTTGACAAACGATACACCGACCTTTGCCAATTCATTTTTCAAAGCCGCCACACGGTCAGTCTCTTTTATAAACAAAGTTTCTAAACCAGTAAACAAGCCTTGCACGTTACGACCAGCACAGACAACTGCCAACGTTTGGGCAATATCAGGGCATTTCACAAAATTCCATTCAAAAAACTCTGTTTGTGGATTACCCGTTTTTTTCAAATCAATGCCCCCCTCAGTAAAAACAGTGTCCACGCCAAAATGGAAGCCAATTTCAGTTATCACAGAGTCGCCTTGCGAGCTGTTTTTGAATAAACCATTGAGTTTCAAGTCCAATTCATCGGCAAAAGCAGCCATGGCGTAGTAATATGAAGCGGCAGACCAATCCGCTTCAACCGTAATTTCACGAGGTTGATACGATTGTTTTTCGACCGTAATCGTATTGCCTTTCCAAGTATGTTGCACGCCGAAATATTCCATCAAAGCCAATGTCATTTTGATATAAGGCAGACTAACGATTTTACCATCAAGTGTCAGTTTTAAACCTTTGGGCAATGTCGGTGCAACGAGTAACAAAGCAGAAATGTATTGGCTCGACGTATCGGCGGGTATAATTAAGCCATTGGTTGTCAACGCATTAGGTGAATTTATTTTCAAAGGTGGATACCCCTCAGTATTCATGTACTCAATATCACAACCCAAGGCACGCAGCGCATTAACGAGTTTTCCAATAGGACGTTGTTTCATTCGTTCAGAACCTGTCAGGATTTGTGTCCCTTCTTGCAAAGCAAAGTAAGCCGTCAAAAAGCGAAAAGTCGTTCCTGCAGCGCCACAATCGTAAGTGTTATTATCTGTTTGAGACAACAATTTTACAAGCGTTTGCGTATCATTTGAGGTTGAAAGGTTGTGAATTGGAAAAGCCGTTTCGCATAAAGCCTTGATAATCAAGACGCGGTTTGAAAAACTTTTTGAGCCATCGAGCGTGATTTCACCGACGATGTTGCGGTTGGGTTTTGATATTTTATAGGTTGTCATTCGTTTGAAAAATTAATTCGTTTTTCTAAGATAATGGCGCAAAAATAGCAATTTTGCTGATGAATCTATTTCAAAAACTAAGACAATGACAAACTACGTTAAAAACCTCCGAAACCTCCTTTCTGACCACAGCGATGAGCATAGGGCTGAAAAGATGGCAGCCTATATGAAAGACCATTTTGTCTATTTTGGTATCAATGCACCGCTTCAGAAAATACTTTTCAAGCAATTTGCTTCTGAAAATGCCCCCCCTCAGTATTCTGAACTTTCTGACATCGTTTGGGCACTTTGGTTAGAACCACAGCGGGAAATGCAGTATTTCGCTATTGATATTTTGACAAAATATAAAAAAGTATGGACAGAAGATATGATTCAGCTTTTTGAACAACTCATTGTGACTAAATCGTGGTGGGACTCAGTGGACGGCATCAGCAGTGCATTGGTGTCGGTGTATTTCAAACGTTTTCCACATCAAATTGTGCCTATCACCGAAAAGTGGATGAATTCGGGCAATATGTGGTTGCAACGGGTCTGTCTTATTTTTCAATTAACGTATCGTGCCGAAACGAACACCGAATTGATGTTTGCATACATGCGTCGATTAACTTATTCAAAAGAATTTTTTATTCAAAAAGCGATTGGTTGGGCGTTGCGGCAACATGCTCGAACAGATGCCGATTTGGTGCGGGAGTTTGTCAAAAACACAACATTAGCCCCCCTCAGTAAAAGAGAAGCTTTGAAGCATATTGGTTAGGGTTTTAATATTTGAATTAAGAAATTTGAACTTTTGAGCCCGAATTTTGTAGTAAAACAGAAAAATCTATTTTTTATGACAAATAAGGAAAAAAAAGAAATTGAAAAGGAAGCCGAAAAACCTTTCGTGAATCCGATTGACCCTAAATCAGTAGCTGAAAACCCAGGTTTGTTGCCTTATGCTCATACTGCTGGTGGTGCTGTCATTCGCCCAGAAGACAAAGGGAGAATTAAGGGCAATGCGATGATGGCGATGTACGAGCAAACAGACCGTCAAATGCACCAACTGAAAGTACAAATGGAAACGTTGGTGGCTCAAGCACAATCATTGCAACGTCGTCAGCAGATTTCAGAAGTGATTTATCAAGCGACTTTAGGCTTCCGCCCCGTCATGGGTCACATTTATCATTTGTATGAAAAAAAAGATGGCTCTCATACCATTTCGCTTATTGCACCCGATGAATGGGGACGTAATCAGCCTTATAGATATTTGGCAACAGTGCAGTTGTTGTATGACCATACGTGGGAGGTTTTGAACCAGTCTGATGACTTTTGAATAAATATGAAGAGCCGCAAAATTTTGCGGCTCTTCATGTCTTTCCTGATAAAAAAATTATCCCTTCCTTCCCTTTATCTATCAAAATCCCTTTTTGATATAAATAAATACGCCATTTAGGGTTTATGAGATTAACATTGTCTCATGGATTATAGATTATGGTGTGAAATTTGAAACATAGATTTTTCTCATCATGTTTTAATAGTCATTAAAAAAACAAGACTTGCGATGTATCAAAAACTCATTATTTTAGGAATTGTATTGTCGGTGTGTAAAATGTCGGCTCAAGAAGTTTGGTCACTTGAAAAGTGTATAACTACTGCACAAGAGAATAATCGTACGATTAAACAGAGCCAAATTTCGGTCAAAAATGCCCAATTAATCAATAAACAAGACCGTTTTGCAGTCTATCCGACGGTTAGTGCATCGTCGAATTTGGGTTTTAACTTCGGACGAAGTGTCAACCCAGCGACGTATCAATTTGAAAACATTAGTACCCGTTACAATGGTATCAATATGTCAGCGGGCGTATTACTGTACAACGGTGGGCGGATTCAGAACCAAATCAAGCAAAGTTCGATAGATATTCAAGCCGCACAAGCCGATTTGGAACAAGTTGCACAAAATATTTCTCTTCAAGTGGCACAGGCTTACCTTCAAATTTTGTTGAACGAAGAGCAACTGACAAATGCCAAAAAAAGGGCGCAAACAACTTTGAGCCAACTTGATCGCGTCGAGAAGCAAATCAAAGCAGGTGCAGCCGCTCAGAATGCTCGTTATGACCTCGCTGCACAAGTGGCGCGCGACGAGCAGACAATCGTGACCGCATCGAACAGCATCGAATTGAGTTATTTGAATCTGAAAAACTTATTAGAACTCGCTCCCGACAAGGATATGAAAATTGAAGCCCCCTCAGTAACCATACCCAAAGATGTGAATCCTGATAATTATTCATTCAGAATGGTTTATAATCAAGCTGTTGGCAATCAACCACAGATTCGGGCAGGTGAAGCACGCATAAAAAGTGCTGAAATCGGGGTTAAAATCGCTCAAGCAGCACTTATGCCCAGTTTATCTATGAGTGCTAATTTGAATTCTAACTTTTCAAGTACGATTAAGGATTTTACAAAAGCCATGACTTCGACAGTACCGTTTACACAAACAGGAACGGCGACTATCAATGGGCAAACAGCACCCGTTTCTTTTACTTTCAATCAAACGGTAGTGACCGACGCACCTAAAAAGCCGTATTTCAATCAGATTGGCGATAACTTTGGTCAAGCTTTCGGTTTTAACTTGCAAATACCCATTTGGGACGGTTACCAAAGGCGGACGAGTATTGAAAGACAGCAGTTATCTGTTGATAATCAAGTGATTACGCTTGATAGAACAAAACAACAGCTCAAATCGGATGTTCAAAATGCCATCGCTTCGGCTCGTGCTGCTCGTAAGCAATATGAAGCGGCTCAAAAAACACTCGATGCTCAAAATGCGGCTTTTGATGCAACCAACAAACGTTTTCAAATCGGTGCAGCCAATGGTTTTGAGTTTGCTCAGGCAACACTTCAACTGGATACTGCCGAGCGCGATGTGGTGGTAGCCAAATACGATTATCTCTTTCGGTTGAAAATCGTCGAGTTTTATGAAGGGAAAAAACTGACGTTAAAATAAATCACTGATTTAAACTGATGGGCTTGATTTCACGGATTTTTACCCCCTCAGTATTTCAAGGAATCTTATCTGAATTTTTATCTAAAATATAAAAGCAAAACAAAAACAATGGCTGTTCAAAATAAAAAGAAAAATAACAAACTCATCTGGATTTTACTCGGCGTTGTCGCCATTCTATTAGTTGTTGCGGTTGTGCTAAGTAAAGGCAAAAAAGTAGGTGAAAAAGTCTATGTCGAAAAAGCCACAAAACGTACCATCCAAGAAACCGTTTCAGCAAGTGGTCGCATTTTTCCAGAAAAAGAAATCAAAGTCAGTTCCGATGTTTCAGGAGAGATAGTCGAGTTGACTGTCAAAGAGGGTGATTCTGTCCGTGCCGGTCAATTACTCTGCCGTGTTGATGCGCGTATCTATAAAGACCAATTGATACGCGGTGAAGCAAGTGTCAATGCTTCTCGGGCGCAGTATGCCAATTCTTTGTCGAATATCGAAAGTGTTCGTTCTCGTCAATTGCAAATTGTTGCTCAAAAAGAGCAATTACAAGCACAATTGAAGCAAACACAACAATCTTTCAAACGCAATGAGCAATTATATAAAGAGGGTGTGATATCAGATGCAGACTTTGAAACGGCTCAATCGCAATTGCGCCAACAAGAAGCGACCATAAAAGCATCGGAGGCTCAGATACAAGCGGCGTTGAATGACATTGCTTCATCTAAAAAAACCGCAGAAGCCGCTCAATTCAATGTTAGGAGTTCAGAGGCTTCGCTCAAAGAATTACAAACCAACCTGAATCGTACTTCGATTTATGCGCCAGTTGACGGCGTTGTGTCAAAATTGACCATCGAAAAAGGCGAACGTGTTGTGGGTACTGCCCAAATGTCGGGTACTGAAATTATGCGTATCGCTAATCTTTCTGCAATGGAAGTGCAAATTGATGTCAGTGAAAACGACATTTTGCGTTTAGCCGTTGGCAATGAAGTGGATATTGAAGTAGATGCGTTTTCAGGGCGTAAGTTCAAAGGACATGTTTCAGAAGTTGCGAACACCGCAAGCAACGCATTTACTGCTTCTGGTGCTGTTAATTTGACGACAGACCAAGTGACCAATTTTGTTGTCAAGGTTCGGATTGACCCAGCCAGTTATGCTGACTTGATGCGCAATGGTCGTCCGCCGTTCCGTCCAGGTATGTCTGCATCGGTTGATATTCATACCAATGCCGTTGCAGATGCGATTAGTGTGCCTATCCAAGCAGTAACGACACGCGATGAAGATGCAGAACTCAAAAAAGCCAAAGCAGCAGCAAATACAGAAGGGACACAACCCAAAGAGAAAAAATCTGTTGCCCAAGCCGTACGTGAAGTTGTTTTCGTTGTTTCAGGAGACACCGTCAAGATGGTAGATGTTAAAACAGCGATTCAAGACAATCAGCATATTCAAATTATTTCTGGTTTGAAAGGCGATGAAGAGGTTGTGGCTGCGCCTTTTAATTTGATTGCGCGAAAATTGAAATCAGGTTCAAAAATTCAGAAAGTGACTGAAAAGGAACTTTACGGTAGTGCAGATAAGAAAAAAGATTAACTGTTTTTATTTTCATAAAAAAAGCCTCGTGCAGCAGGGCACGAGGCTTTTTTTATGAAAAATACTGAGGGGATGCGAAAACAGCTAAACAAAATTTTTCTTTATAGAAATAAGTTTTTTTTCGACATCAAATATTTTTACGTTTATTTTGCAGGTAAATTTTAATAAATAATTTGTTTTAAACAAAAAGTTTATTTATATTTTGAAAATTCTATTACTTTTGTAAGTTTTCAACATTATCCACAAATTATCGTTGAAAACATACCCCTCTGTATAATTTTAGATTTTTGATTTAGAAAAGATATTTTTATGGCAAAAAGAAATACGGATACGCCCAATAATGGTAGCCGCCTCGATGTGAACGGCGACCACATCATTACGTTGGGCAATATGTATCAAAATTATTTTCTCGATTACGCGAGTTATGTTATCCTTGAACGGGCAGTGCCGCATATACATGACGGCTTGAAACCTGTACAACGGCGCATCCTTCATGCGATGAAAGAAATGGACGATGGGCGCTATCACAAAGTAGCGAACATCATTGGACAAACGATGCAGTATCACCCACATGGCGATGCCTCCATCGGCGACGCACTTGTCAACTTGGGGCAAAAAGATTTAGTGATTGATTGCCAAGGCAACTGGGGCGATATTCGGACAGGCGATGGGGCAGCCGCACCACGTTATATTGAAGCACGATTGACACCTTTCGCACGCGACGTTGTTTTCAATAATCAAACAACAGAATGGCAATTGTCTTACGATGGTCGCAAACGAGAGCCCGTTACATTACCTATTAAATTTCCTTTGTTGCTGGCGCAAGGGGTGGACGGTATTGCGGTTGGACTTTCGACTAAAATTTTACC
>JANMJN010000556.1:0-2755 GCA_031371355.1 Saprospiraceae bacterium | reverse complement strand
CCGTTGTGACCGATGATAATATCGGCTGGTTTTGTCTTTTTATTAAAGATAGAAAAGCCAAAACTCGGCGTTGCCAAAGCTGCAGCAGAAGCGATTGCTGTATTTTGGATGAAGTTGCGTCTTGTTGTCATTCTATATATTTTGATTTTATGAAAAATACCCCCCCCTCAGTAAATTAAGCTAAAATTCCCTTCACCACCTGCCCCTCTACATCCGTCAACCGATACCGCCGACCTTGAAATTTGTACGTCAATTGCTCATGGTTAATGCCCATCAAATATAATAAAGTCGCTTGAAAATCATGCACATGAACGGGGTCTTTGATGATATTATAGCTAAAATCATCGGTTTCACCATAGCTGATGCCCGTTTTGACCCCTGCCCCTGCCATCCACATCGAAAAACAACGTGGGTGGTGGTCGCGCCCATAATCATCTTTTGTCAATTTACCTTGCGAATAAACCGTTCTACCAAACTCGCCACCCCAAACCACAAGCGTATCTTCCAACATGCCGCGCCGTTTTAAATCTATCAACAAAGCAGCCGTTGGACGGTCTATTTGTTGACATTGGCGATCCATCTCTTTGGGCAAACCACCATGATGATCCCAACCTTGATGATACAATTGAACAAATCGCACATCGCGTTCCAATAGTTTTCGGGCTAAAAGGCAATTTGCCGCGTAACTGCCTTTGTCTCGACTGTCTTTTCCATAGAGTTCAAAAACCTCATCGGGCTCTTTTGAAATATCCATCACTTCGGGAACAGACGTTTGCATCCGAAACGCCATTTCGTATTGCGCCATGCGGGCATCTACTTCGGGATCACCCCATGCTTCATTTTGCAATTGATTGAGTTTGGACAAATAATCCAACATCTGTTTTCTATCCGTTCCGTCATAACCTTCGGGATTGTTGAGGAATAAAACAGGGTCTTTGCCCGACCTAAACTGCACACCTTGATGCTCGGACGGCAAAAAACCATTGCCCCACAAACGAGCATACAACGGCTGGTCTTTCGACGCATTTTTAGAAACCAAAACGATAAAAGCAGGCAAATTCTGATTTTCAGAACCCAAACCATAACTCAACCAAGAGCCAATGGACGGTCGTCCAGGCAATTGATGTCCTGTTTGAAAAAAAGTAATCGCTGGGTCGTGGTTGATTTGTTCCGTAAAAACCGATTTTATAATGCACAAATCATCAACGATTTGCGCTGTATGCGGCAGTAATTCACTCACCCAAGTCTGATTTTTACCATATTGATTGAACTTATACGCCGAAGGCGCAATCGGCAAAACGGCTTGATTGGCACTCATACCCGTCAACCGCTGCCCTTTTCGCACCGAATCGGGTAGCCCTTGACCATACATATCCGCCAATTTGGGCTTATAATCAAACGTCTCAAATTGCGAAGGACCGCCTGCCATAAACAGATAAACCACTCGTTTTGCCTTTGGTGCAAGGCGTTGAAAATCAGACAATTGAGGCGTAGGTACTGAGGGGGTGCTACCAAACGCTTGATTTGTGCCCAATAAACTACCAACAGCCATCGCACCCAAACCACTTGCGGTTTTGAGTAGGAAATTGCGCCTGTCTAATTTGCGATTTAAGTCGGCAAATTCAGGCGTTTGCAATTTGAAATCCTTTTCATGAGGGTGAGGTGCCATTGTTTTTTTTGTAAAAATAGGAATTTTATCTTTTAACCCCTATGGAAAGTTTCGCTAAAATAGCGAATAAATTTAACAACGATACAGGATTGGAAGAGGGAATACTGAGAAGGGCAAAACACATAAATATCGCACAAAAATAGCTATAAGCTGCGGAATGTGACAAATATTTGCATATAGCTAAAAACTGATAATTATGTTGATTGGAAGAGAGAAAGAACAATTGAATAATTTTCATTTTCATTTACATATTCACCAACGTACTTACAAGCCTTACCGTTTCGTAATCGTCGCATCCGAATTCAAAATCGTACTCGCCACCACCGCATTAGCCGCCACCAATGCCCTATCCACATTTTCCCCAATTTTATACAAACCCATTTTCAGCCAACCATTTGCTTTGTCGGGATTATTTTTGAATGTTTGATACATGTTTTTTTGCAACTTTAGGAGCAAATCCACCTCTTTTACTGAGGGGGTGCAGCCTGTCAATTTTCGATAAGTTTGGATAATTGCTTTTTGAATATCCGTTTCATGCGCCATATTTTCACCTAAAACCTTAGCCGTTTCAACAAAAGTCGGGTCATTTAAAGTCACCAAAGCCTGTAACGGCGTATTCGTTTTTTGCCGCCTAACAACGCAAAAACTGCGTGAAGGCGCATCAAAAGTGCCCAAAGTCGGGTTTGGCACAGACCGTTTTACAACAATATATAAACTGCGGCGATAAACAGCATCACTCGAATCTTGGGTATAAGTCATGCTGTTGATTTCCCAAAGTCCATCGGGTTGATACGGTTTTATGCTTTTGCCGCCTATTTTTGGATTCAATAATCCACTCGCAGCAAGGGCATTGTCGCGCACCATTTCAGCCGACAAACGGTTTGAGGCTCCCCGCGCTAAAAGCCGATTTTCGGGGTCAAGTTCCCGCAAGTCCTTGCTCGCTTTTGAATCCTGCCGATAAGTAGCGGACAGGACTATCATTTTATTGAGTTTTTTAATATCCCAACCCGATTCTCTAAACGTCACCGCGAGCCAATCCAATAAATCAAGGTGGCTCGGCATATCGCCTTGATTGCCAAAATCTTC
>JANMJN010000519.1:0-2125 GCA_031371355.1 Saprospiraceae bacterium | reverse complement strand
GTTGTCCCTCAATCGTTTTGTGCCCGCTTTGTAAAAAATGCCTTTTTGCGGCAACTCATTTTTGCTAATCCAACCACAAATTTCAATGACTTTTTGGCTTTTATGATAACTGCAAAAAACAAGGACATCGCAATCGTATTTTTGCTGCATAACATAGAAATTATTCACATATTCACCTCTCACATAGCTGTTTCTGCCCATTGTTTTGACATCCATGCGTACATCGTTGTGGACAATATCAATGCCGCCATCAAAGCCATCATTTTTTTCGGATAGATCAGGTTTAACTTGCTTCAAATGATAATAAACAATGTATTCGCCTATCAGACCCGTCAATTGTTGCTCGAAAGTGCCATCTTCGACACCTCGATTGCCCAAAGAATGTGATGTTAAGAAAGCACTACATGTTTCTATTATCCAAGGTGAGACCAGATATTTTTTTGATGTGAACATGTTTTCTCATTGGTTTGGTTGAATAGACCACAGATTTGACTGATGCGACAGATTTTCACTGATTTTTCTTTTGTCATCCCGGAGGGAACTAAAAAATCAGTGAAAATCTGTCGAATCAGTCTAAATCTGTGGTCAAAAAAAAGTTTTTAATCAATTTTCATTCATAATATCGCCTAATATATTGTCATACGTCTTTTTCCAAGTTGTGATATTACCCCAATCTTCACCAAAAATACGGACTTGTTCGCCTTTTACACGACCTATTTTAGAAAAATCAACGCCTAACTTTGTCAAAAAGGATTCAAAATCAACCGCTTCTGTTGGTTTTATGGAAACAACTACGCGGCTTTGGCTTTCGCTAAAAAGATAAGCGTCTAAACGTACCCCCTCAGTAATCGTTTGATTTTCAAGTTCAAAACCTAAAGCACGAGGCATGCCAGACTCCATCAAAGTAACAAACAAACCGCCTTCCGAAACGTCGTGAGCAGATTGAATCATCTTGTTTTTGATGAGGTTTTGAATCGCATTTTGAATATTAACCTCTTCTTCTAAATCAAAATACGGTGCTGGAGAATGTTTAACACTATGCAAACGCATCAAATATTCTGAACTTGAAATATCGTTGCGGCTTGAACCAATCATGTAAACAACATCGCCTTCCGCCTTGAAATCCAATGACATACGATTGTCATAATCGTCTAATAAACCCAACATACCAATTGTGGGCGTTGGAAAAACAGGCACTGTCTTGCCATCTTGTTGCATTTGATTGTAAAACGAGACGTTGCCACCCGTCACAGGCGTATCAAAACGGCGGCATGCATCGCCCATACCTTGCAAAGCATAAACAAATTGATAATAAACTTCAGGCATATATGGATTGCCAAAATTCAAGCAATTTGTGATTGCCACTGGTTGCCCACCACTACAAACGATATTACGAGCAGCTTCTGCAACGGCAATCAAACCACCTTTGTAAGGGTCAGCATAGACATAAGCTGAATTACAATCCGTCGTCAAAGCCAAAGCCTTTCGCGTACCGTTGACACGGACAATAGCGGCATCTGCGGGTTCATTCGTCGTCATTGTACCCGTTCTCACCATTGAGTCGTATTGCTCATAAACCCAACGTTTTGAAGCAATATTGGGCGAATGCCAAAGGTTTTTAGCCGTTTCAAGCAAATCTTTTGGTTCCGCAATTTTGTCAATATTATATTTTTCAATTTCTTTGAAATACTGAGGGGTGCTAAATTCACGCTGATAAACAGGTGCGCCACCGCCCAAAACCAAAGGTTCAGCAGGTACATCTGCCACTTTTTCGCCATGATAAAAGAACTCTAAACGACCTGTATCTGTCACCACACCAATTTCAGCGCACTGCAAGTCCCATTTATCGAACACATCAAGCACCTTTTGCTCCTCGCCTTTTTGAACGACTATCAACATACGTTCTTGGCTTTCAGACAACAGAATTTCCCAATCCTTCATATTCTGTTGACGTTTTGGCACTTCGTTGAGGTTGATAATCATACCCACGCCGCCTTTTGCCGACATTTCAGAAGTTGAACATATAATACCTGCCGCACCCATGTCTTGCATACCGACGACAGCTCCTGTCGCGATGACTTCCAAAGTTGCCTCCAAAAGCAGCTTTTCTTGAAAAGGATCGCCT
>JANMJN010000353.1:0-2506 GCA_031371355.1 Saprospiraceae bacterium | reverse complement strand
GTACTTCATCGCTGTGGTCTTGCAAAACGATATGCCCCGATGTCGCTTGACCAAAATCTGGATATTTGCTGTATTTGCTTTTAGCAATCAAATTGCGATAAACTTGTGAGAAACGGTCATATTCCACCACTTTTAGATTGTTGAGCCAATGTTCAACGCGCCCATCTTTTGACACTATGCGTAATCTATTCCACTTGCCAGGGGTTTTCAGACGCTTATCGTTATTGCCTTCAGATAAGTTTTCGGCTGAAATAATGTCATACAATGAGCCTGTTGTGCGGTTGCCATTCACGCCCTCTTTGGCATCGGGATGTACTTTGTCATCTAAAATTTGAAATTCGGGTCCCAAAGCTGCACTTGATTTTTTCTTTGGGTCTTCGACAACAAAGTATTTCAAGCCACTGTTTGCGCCCGTTGTTACTTTAAAATCGAGTTCCAATTCAAAATTTGAAAAGACTTCATTGGTGCTGATATCGCCCCCTTTTTTAGTGCTGTCTTGATGCGAATTTAGAATTTTCAACGCACCATCTTCTATCGTCCAACCTTGTTTTGGGAAAGCATTTTCGCCCATTTTATGCCAACCTGCACTTGTTTTGCCATCAAAAAGCAAACGCCAGCCTGTTCTTTTTTCTCTTTCAGAGAGTTGATTGGGCAAATAATTCACTTCGGGAATTTCGTCGCCGCCTTGCCAAACGGCATCTTTCAAATCGCCCGTTGCAATTCGGATATTGCGCCACTGAACAGTTAAGCCGCTGTGTGCTTCATCTTTGATTTGATGTACTTGCAAAGCGATGAAACCCCGTGCTATTTGTGGGTCTATCAGATTGGCACAAGGGATGCCATTTATCCAAGTTTTTAGGCGTGTGCCAATCGCTTCGATGTGGTATTTGTTCCATTGTCCATTCCTAAAAGCGGTTTGACCTTTGGGGTTGATAGACAAAGGATAGAGCCAACCAGTACCCGCTTCGTCATAAATGCCACCCGCCCAAGAACGTTGACCTGGGTCAATTTCGACTTGATAACCATGCACACGACCATTGTTTACTGAGGGGTCGCTGAGACTGCGGATTTGGATGCCCGAATTGAGACCGACTTCCACTTTTACCTCCAATTCTAAGACAAAATCGCCGTAAGTTTCATCTGTACACAGGAAAGTATTGGGCGTTTTCATTTGTGAAATACCAACAATGGCTTTATCTATTATTTTATATTCGGCATTGCCATTCTTTTTTGTCCAACCTTTTAAATCTGTACCGTTAAAAAGGGCTTTCCATTGGGTTTGACCAAAGGTAGTGAAGGTCAAAATCGTTAAAAAACAAATTAAAAACGAGAATTTCATTGTCTTTTTCTTTAAAAACATTAAAAAGGTGTTTTTATACTGAGGGGGGTAAAATTTATAGCTTCGCTGTTCATGTGTCCAAATCACATAAATTATTTTCGCCATTTAACATCAGTTATAACAATTAAAAACCTTATTAAATGGCGAAAACACAAGTAGAAATATGTCTAATCGAAAACAAATTGGCGAGAATGGGCAGATTTAAACCAATTTCCAACCTTCCCGATATGGGCGAGAAACAAATTGATTGGCTTCTTCGAAATTGGTAATCTTCATATTTGTACCATCCCAAAGCAGTTTTTTACGTCCGTCGTAAGTAAAGCGATTCGGTTTGTCGGTTGCTTTACGAAGCATATAACTGCGAATTGCCAAATTGCCCATTAAAACAGTTTCGGTCAAAGGACCTGAATAGTCGAAAGATGAGGATAGTGCTTTGTGTTGTGGACTATTGAAACCCGCTTTACACGCCTCCGTCCAAGCGACTTGATGACCATGCTCAGGCAGTGTTTTTACTGAGGGGTCTGGTTTTGGCATTTCTATTTTTTGACCGTTTTTCATGTAAATTTTAGGTGTATTGCCATAAGTTCCGCAGGTCATTACGCCTTTTGTACCAATCATCATTACACCATTGCTGCTGTCGGCTTCGGCAAGAGGTTCATTGGCAGGAATCCAATCGGGATGGAAAGGGCGCAGACCGCCATCAGTCCAATACATCGTAACAGGTGAATTGTTGCGTTTGGTCGCAGGAAATTTGAGCTGAACACTGGAAGACGGCGGGCAGCCTTCAGGGATATATTCAGCATTCCAATCTTGTATAAATACTTGTCCGACACTACATTCTACTTCTGTTGGATAACCCAAACCCAAAACACGGAAAGCGGGGTCAATCAGATGGCAACCCATATCGCCCAATGCGCCTGTGCCGAAATTCCACCAACCCCGCCATTTGAATGGATGATACAAGGGATGATAGTCCACCCAAGAAGCCGTTCCGACCCATAAATCCCAATCATTGGCATCCATAGATTCAATCAATGCAGGTTTTTGAGTGGGTACTGGAATCCCTTGAGGCCAGACGGGGCGATTTGTCCAAATGTAAACGGTGCTGACTTTACCTATTTTGCCAGAATCTAACCAATCCATCATGACTTTTTGAGTGGGATTGGA
>JANMJN010000325.1:0-2712 GCA_031371355.1 Saprospiraceae bacterium | reverse complement strand
GTTCAAGTACCAATTTTTCTGAGTTGGTTTGCTCTTTTTGTATTTTTTCTGGCGAATCTGATATTATTTTGAGTTTTTTCTCATCCGTACTTTTCTCCTTTTTCTGAAATCCTACATTATCCTTGAAAACTAAAGTGGGTACAAACTCCGTACTTTTCTCCTTTTTGCTTTTTACAACTGCAACTTTTGCTTCTTTTTCTCCCCCATCATTCTTCCAAATATGAAAAATAAGCGATACCACTTTTTTGCCTTTCAAGGCTTTCTTTTCTTCATAAGTAAAAGTAATATCACAAAACTTAGTCAAATCCGATTTAGCCTTATCAATAATATAAATTCTAAAATCTTTATAGCTTTTATACTTGTCTGTTACTTCCAAAATCTTTCTCAAATAATCTATTTCTAATTCGATTGTCTTCCGAAATTCATACGATTTTAAAATCTCAAACATTCTAAAAGAGTAAGTGCTTTGCAAGTCAATGATATTCCGAATATCATATTTTAGAAATTTTTCTTTCAATTCTAACAGATGCGGCTTCAAATCGTTGTTGAAACAAATCTCAATATACTGATTTTCTTCTTCGTCATCACCCGGAATGGTATAACGTTGAAGCAACTTGATAAAACCATATCTAAGAAAACCTTTATCTGTAACATATGGAATTTCAATGGTTTTATCAAGATGTTTGGGTGCTTCCAAAATAGCCGCATACGTTTTTGTGCCATCACTGCCATTAAAAAACTTAATGATATCACTCACATTCATTTTGATGGGTTCAAAATTGGCATCATCTTTCTTGAGCTGGCTAATAGCATAGACAAAAACTCTCTTTTGCCACAAAGTCAAATCATACTTGGCGTGTACCAAATCATTTGAGCTGACAACTAAATTGTTTTTAATCTTAGATGTATCCATCTTTACTTTTATTTTCTTCTAAATAATAATGGTTGTGGCCTTGCTGTTGCAAATGTAAAAATCAAGATTGAATGTTATATGGGAAAAGGAAAATAGTTTTTGTTTTTCCTTTTTCAGACAACAATCATTAAACAATTAAAACACCGTACTTTTCTCCCTTTAGCAGAAAACAGATGCTTACAAGAGTACCGTTATTTTCTCCTCAATTGTCCGTCCTTTTCTCCCTTTACTACCGTTGTTTTCTCCTATTTGATCCGTTATTTTCTCCTCAATTGTCCGTCCTTTTCTCCCTTTACCGACCATAACTCATTCATTTACAAATCATTACCGCGAGCCTAAACAATAAAACAGAATAAAGATTTAAAAACAACAAACAGTTCTGTTGATGTTTCTTAACTTTTAGGTCTATTAATAAAAATATATTGTGTTTTATTGCACCACGCACCCCTCAGTATTATTGATGATGAAGGACTAACCCATCCGGTTATTTTTCAAATAATCTTTAATACTAAAAATTAAGAAGCTTTTCAAGGTTTGACCACTATGCTCTAAATGATTTTGGATATCATCGTATAGTTCAATTGGAATTTTGAAATTATAGGCGTGCGAGTCGGGACGGTGTAAACTCTTAACCGCTTTTTCTAAATCTTCGGTTGATTGAACCTTTGCAGGTATTACATTTCTCCTTTTCATCCGTGATATTTTTTTTAAAATGTTTTAATGATGTCTTCAATTTCTAAGGCGAGAGCTTCAATTTCGTCTTTTGCTTTTTTGTCTTTGTATTCCGTTACACCAATGCCATGAGAGATGGTTTCTTTGTAGGCGACACGCTCCCCAATGGTTGTTTTGAGTTTGTTGATATCAGCAAACTCTGTTCTCAAACTCTCGTTCAACTCTTTACCAATGTTTTGATTATCGTTGAATTTATTTAGTAAAATATAGGCTTCGAGTTTATCTTCTCTCATTTGTTTGATTTGCTCGAAGCGCAGCATAAAGTTCTCTAAAGCCCAAAAATCATAGGCACTGGGAGAAATGGGAATGATGATAAAGTTGCTTGCCGCAATAGTTGCACTAGCCAACTCGCGCAATTGAGGCGAGCCATCTAAAAGCACGATGTCAAAATTTTTCTCCATTTGTTTGACTTCTCGAATCAAAGACTTCTCTCCTACCCTTACAACGGTGACATTGGTCAGGTTATCTTGTCTCTGCTCTGACCATCCGATGCTGCTTTCTTGTTCAGCATCAGTGTCCACGATGCAAACTTTGTAACCTTTTTGAGCGAGGCAAACCGCTAAATTTGTGGCAATTGTTGTTTTGCCAACACCTCCTTTCAGGCTTGTAATTGCAATTTTCATAGATACTTAAATGTATTAAAATGAACTTTTAGATATTTAAATGTATATTAAAGTATTTTTTTGTATTTTATTTTGATTCCATCGAATGAAATTCTGCCCGTATTTTTTCTCTATTTTTCACATGCATCTAAACTCATAAACTCGAATTTTCTATAGAAAATTCGAGTAAGAACAAGTATACCCAAGCTCATTACATCGTTTTTAAGCTTCGCTTTTTCATCAAAGTAAAACTGTCTTATAGGTAGTAGTTTGTTGCTTAAATCAAAAATATCAGCCCAATCCAAGTCAAAACAAAGCCATGGTTATCTTATTTTCAAATTGTGTATTCAATTTTATCGTCCGTTGCATCGCTTAATGCGTACATTAATGTATTTAAAAGTATCTTTTAGTACATTAATATATATTGTTCACTCTCAAAAATAGAGTATGTCAAGTATCAAGAAT
>JANMJN010000313.1:0-1582 GCA_031371355.1 Saprospiraceae bacterium | reverse complement strand
CAAATGACGGTCTATCGCTTTTTCCTCCTGCTGAGGACATTCGTCGTGCAAATACCGCAACAACTGAACTTCTGTCAAGCAATTTTCCTTCGGAACAATATTTTTCATTTATATAATTTCACTTTTTATTTTTCACCCAATCACCCAATCACCGACTCATCATTTTTTTTAAATTCAACTTGCCATTTTGGACATGCGTTTTGATTTCATTCAAAGACAAACCTGTCTCACGCATAATGTCTTTGTAGGATTTATCTTGCAGAAAAAACAAATCCAAACACAAGCGTTGTTCAGGTTTTAGCAAATCCAAACCCATTTCTAATTTTTGGAACAAGGCTTCTTTTATTTTCTTTTCGTCAATGCCCCCCTCAGTATCATCCGCACTTTGCGGCAATGTTTCAGGAAATTCAACAGACAAACCCGCTTTGCGCAAGCGCATCAAACAATGATTGCGAGCAACAGTGTAAAGCCACGACTTAAAATGTGCAATATCCGCCTTGTTTAAATCAAGATGCAATTTTTCAAAGATTTCCATAACGGCATCCTCTGCATCGTGTGCATTTTTCAAATATTTAAGGCAAACACCTAAAACCAGATGTTTATATCGTCGAAATAGTTCGCCCACACAAGCCACCTCCGTCGTTGACCGGTAGCGGTTCAGCAAAGCAGCATCGTCGAGTAAAGATATTTGAGAATTGTACATTTTGATATTTAAAGTCCGTCGGCAAATTTAGAAATAAAAACGACCCCTCAGTATATTTTCAAAATAAAATCGGTTAACACACTGCTTGTCAATGTAGAAAACATCAAATAATGATTTTTCAAATAAAATAAAATCCTTGTGTGGAATTTTCCAAAGCCCGGCATCTAACAATTGTGTCCTTCGTTGATGGGAAATACGCCCCCTCAGTATTTCCCGTTTTTTTTCTTAAAAAACTAATAATCAAATCATTAGAGCCGAAGCGTTGTCGCTTTTGGTTCAGTTAAACTATTGTTTTTATTAAACCTTAAATCTTTTTCTAATGAAAAATCTCATGCTATCCGTGTTCCTACTTTGCTTTTTGATCCCCTCAGTATCCGATGCACAAACTGAAAAATCGGTCAAAACATCCGTGCAACGTGCCACTATTTTCCAACAAGGTGCATTGTTGAGTTCAACCGAATGGGTGTCTGTCAATGCAGGTACGACGAATATAGTTTTTGAAAACGTGTCGCCCTATCTCCAACAAAATTCGCTACAAGCGGCAGGTAAAAACGACCTCGTTATTATGGACGTTCAGTATCGCTTGAAATATGCCGAACAAACCAAAACCGACGTGAAGCCTGACGACCCGCGTGTGGTGCGTTGGAAAGAAGAACTGACCAACGTGAAAGACTCGCTCGACGACTTGAACTTTGTTAAAAAAGACATACAAAACCGCATCAATACGCTTCAAACCGAGCGTAACGTATTGATTAACAATCGGATGATGCGAGGCGATTTGCAACGTGATTCGTTGGCGTTGTTTATGCAAAGTATTGATTTTCTAAGAAAAAGGCAAAACGATATTGACAGCGAACTCTTGAAATTGGAAAAAGAAGC
>JANMJN010000246.1:0-1542 GCA_031371355.1 Saprospiraceae bacterium | reverse complement strand
CTCTGCCAAGCGTTGCCGCCGTTGCACTGTATTTTGCCGCGCTCATATAAGTGGAAGCGGTAAGCAAATCCGATTCAATAAATTTGTATATATCTTCAACTGAAGCACGGCTCAATGTTTTTGCCTCGGTTGGCGAAATAGGCGTATGCACCAAAAACACGCCACCATACAAACGAACCATATTGAAATAATGATAAGCGCGGATAAACATGGCTTCACCCGCCACTTGTTTGCGTTCTGCATCTGTAATGGGCAGCTTAATATCCGCCAATTTGATACTTCCTGATGCAGGGTCATACGTGACACCCAATCTGTCCAAAACAATATTTGCATTGCGAATATTATTGTAGGTATTGAGCCAATAAGTGTAAACGGCTTGGTGAATCGTTGCAGGGATAAACATATCCAAGTCGCTCAAATCCCTATTTGGTGCGCTTTGGCTGCCTGGCGAACCCATTATTGTATTATCACTCCGCAATTCAGTGACTTGCCATTCGTAATACATGGGTCGTTGCAAGCCATTGTAGCAGCCTACAAGTCCCGCATTGAGTTCTTCTGAATTGGAATAAAAAGTACCTGTATTGCCGTTGGATTGTGGCAACAAGTCTATACTATCATTACATGAAGCCAAAAAGCCAAAAGCAACCAGTAATAAAAGCGCGAATTTTATATTTTTCATATTTTTCAAAATTTTTAAAGTTTAGAAATTCAAATCAAGACCAAACAAAAATGTTCTACTCACAGGGAAACTACCGCGTTGATAACCATCAACCAAAGGTGTATTGTAAGGACCTGTTTGGAATCTCGATTCTGGATTAAGTCCTCTATAACCTTTTCCCGTTTGGAAGAAAAGATTTTGACCCGATGCATAGACGCGCAATCCTCTGATGCCAATCCGTTTTGTCAAATTATTGGGCAAAGTATAGCCCAAAATGACCTCTCTAAGCGCAATGTAAGAAGCATCTTCTACGACATAATCCGTCAATAACCAGTTGACACCATTTGAAGAATAAGGCGTTTTGCTGTCGCCAGGGAAAGCAGGACTCAACCATCTGTTTGTGCTGTATGCTCTGGTGGTGCGTCTGATTTCAAGATAGTTCGGGTCGCCATTTATCAAAGAACCGCCTTGAACGCCTTGGAACATAAAACTAAAGTCGAAATCTCTATATTTAAACGTATTTGTTATACCCCACGTGAAATCAGGATACGGATTACCAATAACCGTGCGGTCGTTGGCATCTAAAATGCCATTGCCATCTAAATCCACTATTTTCAAACCGCCTGGGACAAGGGCATTACTCAAATTACTTGTGATTTTTGACTCCGTAATTTGTGCTTGAGATAACCAAACACCGTCGGTTTTGAAGCCGAAAAACTGCACCAATGGGTCGCCAACTTTATTTCTGTACAATGAAAAATTCAGTCCTGCATCTATTTTAAATTCTCTCCCTAAAGTTGTACGATAGTTGATAGATAAATCAACTCCTTTATTGGTCATTTCCTTAGAATACAAAGTGCGCACATTGGTCAAAACGGTGCCGA
>JANMJN010000222.1:0-1907 GCA_031371355.1 Saprospiraceae bacterium | reverse complement strand
TTAAGTAATTTTGGCGGTTCATTAAAAACAGATATTCGTGAAGTAGCGGATATGGACATAAATTAAACATGACTAAGAATAAATCTTTAAAAACAGTAGTTTTTTCTTTATTGGTGGGGGCAATTGCCCTCGTCGGGTTCGACGTGCTTTCTTTTGAAGAACCCCAGTTTTCACTTGATGACTATCAAATAGAAGAGGGTTTTGATTTAAGCATTGTGGCTTCAGAACCGTTTCTGAAAGCCCCCGTGACCATGGATTTTGACGATAAAGGCAGAATGTGGGTGGTAGAAATGATAGGTTATATGCCCAATCTCGAAGGCATCGGTGAGGAAGAACCCAACGGCAGAATATCTATTTTAGAAGATTTGGATAAAGACGGCGTGGTTGACCATGCCAAAGTTTTTTTAAATAAACTCGTGTTGCCGCGTGCTTTGGCGCATGTGTATGGCGGACTTTTATATACCGATGGACCTAAATTGTGGTTTGTTGACATAAAAAATGATAAGCCAGGCAAAAAGACCTTGGTTGACCCGCTGTATGCCGAAGGCGGCAATGTTGAACACTCACCCAACGGCTTGATGATGAATATTGACAATTGGATTTATAACGCCAATTATAATTTTAGGTATCAGTTAAAAAAAGGAAAGTGGCTCAAAGAACCCACCACAAATCGTGGACAATGGGGCATCAGCAAAGATAATTTTGGCAGGCTTTATTCTAATAACAATGGCACTAATCTAAAAGCGGACTATGTTTTACCGAATAGAGTGATAAAAAACAGGTATTTTAAACCCATTATTGCTGAAAATCAAAGAATAGCGAGCAATCGGGTGTTTCCGATTCATCAAACATCGGTCAATCGGGGCTATCAAAAAGGTATTTTGGATGAAAAAGGATTATTGAAAGAAGTGACAGCAGCTTGTGGACCTCTGGTGTATCGAGGAGGGGCATTCCCTGAAGCGTATAATCAAAATGCGTTTGTGTGTGTGCCTGAAGCCAATCTGATTAAACGCAATATTTTAAATCTTAAGAATATCCAAACGACCGCAAGCCAAGCGATTGAAGGTAAAGAATTTATTGCTTCCACAGATGAAGGCTTCCGCCCCGTCAATTTATTCACGGGACCCGATGGCGCGATGTATGTGGTTGATATGCACAGAGGCATTATCCAACACAAGGCTTATATTTCACAATATTTGACAGAACAATTGGCGGGTAAAAAATTGGATACTTTACAAAATGCTGGGCGTATTTTGAAAGTAACCCATAAATCAATAAAACCTAATGCTTTACCAGACTTGACCAAAGCCACAAGCAAAGAGTTGGTCGATTTACTAAGCCACCCGAATGGTTGGGTGAGAGACCGAGCGCAACAATTATTGATACAAAAGAAAGATAAAACGGTTGTTAAAGATGTATTGGGTTTAATCAAGATAGACAATGAATGGGCAACGCCCATCCATGCGATTTATGTGTTAGATGGCTTAAATGCGCTGTCATTCGATATTTTGAATGATATTTTAAATCAAACAAAGCAACCGCAAGTCGTTGCTCATGTCTTGGGTCTTTTAGGGCATTTTGCTTCTAATGCCAATTTGGTTAAAATGAAAGACATGAGCACCCAATTATTGGCTCAAAACAATGAAACGATAGATCTTTACTTGTCCATGTCTTTGACGGCGTGGCTCAAATTGTCAGAAACTGCTTTTTTGCCCATTCTTTCAGAAATTGATAAAAAATATGCGAAAGAAAAAATCTTTCAAGAAGCAATTGTCAGCAGTCTTGAAGGTAAAGAAGCCCTTTATCTGAAAACCATGAATCCCAGTGACTCGCTGAAAAGCTATTTGACTTTGGCGATAAAAAACCATGAGAAAAAAGACATGAATTCGATTTATGTTGTTGAAAAT
>JANMJN010000207.1:0-2004 GCA_031371355.1 Saprospiraceae bacterium | reverse complement strand
TTTCAATAATCAAACAACAGAATGGCAATTGTCTTACGATGGTCGCAAACGAGAGCCCGTTACATTACCTATTAAATTTCCTTTGTTGCTGGCGCAAGGGGTGGACGGTATTGCGGTTGGACTTTCGACTAAAATTTTACCCCATAATTTTATCGAACTCATCAAAGCCAGCATTGATGTACTAAAGGGGCGTTCGCCAAATATTTTACCTGATTTTCAGACAGGCGGTATGGTTGATGTGACAAATTACAACGGTGGTAAACGGGGTGGAAAAGTGCGTGTCCGCGCCCGTCTTGAAATTTCAAAAGATAAAAAATGTCTTCTCATCAAAGAGATACCTTATGGCACAACGACAGGCGATTTAGTCGACTCCATTTTGAAAGCTGCCGATAAAGGTAAAATCAAAATTAAAAAAGTCGTTGACCAAACTGCAAAAGATGTCGAGGTGGTTATCGAATTACAAGCAGGTGTTTCGCCTGATGTAACGATGGATGCACTCTATGCTTTTTCAGATTGTGAAGTGTCTATTTCGCCCAATGCCTGTGTGATTTATGACAACAAACCGTTGTTCATGGATGTCAACGAAATGCTGCGATTGGATACCGAGTTGACAAAAAACCTGTTGAAACAGGAATTAGAAATCAAAAAAAATGAGTTAGAAGAGAAATGGCATTTTGCGAGTTTAGAAAAAATCTTTATCGAAAAGCGCATTTATCATCAAATTGAAGAAGCCGAATCGTGGGAACATGTCTTAAAAATTATTCCACAGGAATTTAAAAAATATGTGCGCGAACCCAATGAAGTCGCTCAACCTAATGATAAACGCCTCGTTTTACTGAGGGGGGTAACAGAAGAAGACGTGACCCGTTTGACAGAAATTCGCATCAAACGCATCTCAAAATACAATGCTTTTGCTGCCGATGAAATGCTTAAAAACGTACTTGATGAATTGGCACAAGTCAAGCATGACCTTGAACATTTGACGGAATACACAATTGCGTATTATGAAATGTTGTTAAAAAAATATGGAAAGGGTAGAGAACGCCAAACAGAGATCCGTGTTTTCGATACGATTCAAGCAACTGAGGTTGTGGCAAATAATGCCAAACTCTATGTGAATCGCAAAGATGGTTTCATCGGAACAGGCTTGAAAAAAGGGGATGATGTGGAATTTGTTTCAGACTGCTCTGATATTGATGAAATTATTACATTTAGAAAAGACGGTAAGTTTCAAGTTGTCAAAGTTGCCGATAAGGTTTTTGTCGGAAAAGATATTATTCACGTTGCAGTTTGGCGCAAAGGAGATGAACGGACAACCTACAATCTTATTTATTTAGATGGGAAATCAGGTACAAGTTATGCCAAACGTTTCAATGTGACGGCGATTACGCGAGCGAATGAATATGACTTAACCCAAGGTAATCCTAACTCAAAACTTTGGTATTTTACCGCAAATCCAAACGGGGAATCAGAAGTTGTATCGGTTCAATTAACACAAAGTTCGACTGCTAAAATCAAACGATTTGATTTTGATTTTGAAACTTTGTCTATCAAAGGGCGCGGTTCGCAAGGCAATATTGTTACGAAGTATCCAGTACGAGAGGTTAAGCAAAAGACCGTTGGAAAGTCAACATTGGGTGCAAAACGGATTTGGTTCGACGACATCACTGGCAAATTGAACGATACAGAAAGGGGCCGTTTATTAGGTGAATTTGATACAGGCGACAATATTCTGATTTTGTATAAAGATGGTTCTTTGGAGACCTGCGAAGTGGATTTAGTTAAACATTTTGAATTGAATGATATATTGCATCTTGTAAAAATTGAAGCACACACAGTCGTGACGACCGTTCATTTTGATGGTAATAAAGGCTGGACAATGGTTAAACGTTTTAAAGTTGATGGTATAAAGACAAACGAAAGGCTTAGTTATTTGACTGACCATAAGAAATCTCAAATGCTTTTTGTGTCAGTAAAACCCAAGCCACGTATCAGTTATGCCAT
>JANMJN010000191.1:0-12005 GCA_031371355.1 Saprospiraceae bacterium | reverse complement strand
GCTTGAAATGAAAAAGTCTAATGGTTCACTCATATATAAGCATGATGATAAAAATGATAAAAACCCATATCAAGTCGAACACGACGAATTGTTTGCAGCGATTGCCAAAGGGGAATACAAATTCGCGGATACTGAAAATGGTGCAAAAAGCACCATGACGAGTATTTTAGGGCGTATGGCAACCTATTCAGGGCAGATAATTGAATGGGATAAAGCCATTAATTCAGGTATCAGTATCATGCCAACGGAGTTTGATTGGAATGCCAAAATGCCGCTTTTGCCTGATGCTGATGGTATGTATGCAGCTGCAATTCCTGGCAAAACGAAATATTTTATATAAAAAAATATAATTGCAAAAACAAAAATCATCAATGGAACGCAGACATTTTTTGAAAAATAGCATTTTGGCGGCAGGTTCAGCAAGTCTATTTAACAATACTTTGCAAGCTGAAAATAAAAATGCCCCCCTCAGTAAATCTGTTAAAAACACCTTCAAACTCAAATACGCACCGCATTTTGGGATGTTTAAAAACAGCGCTGGCGAAGACCCGATTGACCAACTCAAATTCATGGCTGACCAAGGTTTTACGGCTTTGGAAGACAATGGCATGATGGGTCGCGCGGTTGAATTGCAAACTAAAATAGGCGAAACGATGGCGAAATTGGGGATGACTATGGGTGTTTTTGTTCATAACTTTGATAGTTGGCCCGTTAAAACCAACTTAACTTCGGGTGATAAAGAATGGCGTGATAAGTTCATTAAACAGTCGCATGAAGCCGTAGAAGTCGCAAAACGGGTCAATGCTAAATGGATAACTGTTGTGCCGGGCAACTTTGACCGCAAATTACCGATGGGTATTCAAACGGCAAACGTTATTGAAACTTTGCGCCAAGGTGCCGCTATTTTTGAACCGCATGGTTTGGTCATGGTTTTGGAAGCGTTGAGTGATACACCCGATTTGTTCCTTCGGCATACCGACCAATCGTTTATGATTTGTAAGGCTGTGAACAGCCCTTCGTGCAAATTCCTGTTCGATATGTACCACATGCAGCGCAACGAAGGCAATATTATCAAAAATATTGACCTTGTTTGGGACGAAACAGGTTATTTTCAAATTGGTGACAATCCAGGACGCAATGAACCAACTTCGGGTGAAATGAATTATAAAAACATTTTCCGTCATATCTACAAAAAAGCGAAAGCAAGTGGACGTGAATTTGTTTTGGGTATGGAACATGGCAACGCAATGAAAGGTAAGGAGGGCGAAATGGCTTTGATAAAGGCTTATGTCGAGTCTGATAATTTTGAGATGTGATTAAAAATGCCCCCTCAGTAAAAACGGTCAATGTCCTTGTGGTATTGACCGTTTTTTTCATTTTTGATGCTTTTGAAAAGAAAATAGGTCTAACTTTGCGTCTTATTTTTCTAAAATAAAAAATCAATCAATGAAATTTGCGACAAAAGTCATTCACGCAGGCATCGAGCCTGACCCTTCAACAGGTGCGATTATGACACCTATTTATCAGACTTCTACGTACGTTCAAGCTTCACCGGGCGACCACAAAGGTTATGAATACGCACGTACTCAAAACCCAACACGTACGGTTTTAGAAAAAAACTTAGCTGCACTTGAAAATGGAACGGATGCCATTTGCTTTGCTTCGGGATTAGCCGCTATGGATGCTGTTATCAAATTACTGCAATCGGGCGACGAAATATTGAGTTGCGATGACTTGTATGGTGGTTCTTATCGACAAATCGTAAGAGTTTATGGCAAATTTGGCATCACAGGGCGGTTCGTAGATATGTCGAATGCCAAAACGTTTGCAAAGCAAATTTCTAAAAAAACAAAATTGATTTGGATTGAAACACCGACGAATCCGATGCTCGGTATCGTGGATATTGCTGCCATTTGTGACGCAGCGCGTGCAAAAGGCGTTATGACCTGTGTTGACAATACGTTTGCCTCTCCTTATTTGCAAAACCCCTTAGATTTGGGCGCAGATATTGTGTTACATTCTGCCACCAAATACATTGGCGGTCACTCTGATGTGGTGCATGGTTGTGTCATTACAAAAGACCCTGAACTCGCAACTCAACTCCGCTTTCTCCAAAATGCTTCTGGTGCAGTGCCGGGACCTCAAGATTGCTTCTTAATACTGAGGGGTATCAAAACACTTCATTTGCGTGTGAAAGCGGCTTGTGAAAACGCTGAAAAAATAGCAAGTTTTTTAAAAGCGCATCCAAAAGTAGATAAAGTTTATTATCCAGGGTTTAAAGACCATCCAAACCATAAAATTGCAAAAAAGCAAATGATGATGTTTGGTGGGATGATCAGTTTCGACCTCAAAGGGGGCAGTTTGGCAGATGCGACAACTGTTTTATCAGGTACGCATTTGTTTTCACTTGCCGAATCACTTGGCGGTGTTGAGTCGCTCATTGGGCATCCTGCGTCTATGACTCATGCTTCGATTCCACGTGAATCACGCTTGAAAGTGGGTTTGACGGATTCTTTGATTCGCCTTTCGGTCGGTGTCGAAGATGTGGACGACTTGATTGAAGACTTGCGTCAAGCGATTGAAAAGGTTGCTGTTTAACGGTTATCTATTATATAAATCAACATGAGTCATCCCGAATTTTGTTACAACAAAATTAGGGATTATTTTTGTGCAAAAACTAAAAAATAATAAAGGATTTAATATATTTTTAAAAAAAAATCAGACTGTTGTAAAATTCGGGATGATGTCTCATGTTTTGTGAAAATACTGATCCGAAGGATTCTCCAAAGGAGTCCTTCGTGACCTATGGAAGGGGGTTAAAATTCTGCTAAACCTGTGGAAAGATAATTTTTCAAAGGCATTTCCGACAATTTTCCCGTCAAATCCAACCATTTTATATACTTCTGGTAGGCTGCGTGCTCAAGGGAAACGAGCTGTGATTGACGTTTCAACACAAGTTCTTTCATACGCAACAAGACGATGGGGGGACTGCCTTGTATATTGGCATAGTGGTCAAGGGCGTACAGCGTTTGGCTTTCGTTGACTTGTTTTTCAACAAAATCGTATTCTTTAAAAACCATGTCTAAGTCTTGTTGGAGGTTGAAAATCTGCAAATCGAAGTTGGTTTGTATATTTTTTAGCTTGTTTTCTTCTTCCAATCGTTTGAAAGCCATATTGTTCAACGCTATTTTTGAAGAACCCCGATAAGGTATCGCAATGCCGACGCCAACCGACCATTCTCTGATAAGTGCATCTTTGTTACGTGCGCTGTTTCGGATTTGTGCGTAATCAATAATTTTTTTAGACTGCGCTTTTTCAAGGTTATATTCAGATTGGACAACGCCAATAGTAGCTTGTTGATAAGTCAAAGCAGGATTTTTATCTGCTGTTGAAGGCAATTCAGTTACCAAACGACGCAACATACTGAGGGGTATCCAATCAGCCGTATCGAGTTGTAAACTGTCTGTTGAATTAAAAGTACGCTTTAAAAACTGGTTGATATTTCGAATCGCTCCTTCAGATTCAAGCATTTTTTGTTGGTAATCAAAAGCTGCGTCTTCCGCTTTTATGAGGTCTTCGATGTTGAAATTCGTAGAAAGTTTAGCCATTTTTTGTAAAACATCACGTTTATCTGCATAAACATCGAACATTTGGCGATACATTTTGAGTGCTGCCTGTTCGAACCGATACTCGACGAGCAAAGCATAGCGGTCATACAAAACATCCTTAAATAACAATGTTCGCTCGGCGTATTCTTTAACCAAATTTGCCTCTTTTTGCTGCCTTAAACTTTTCATTTCCTCCAAACCATTGAATGACGTTCGGACGCGATACTCCTGTCGTTGCCAATCGAAACGGTCGGTTTCTGTTTGGAGATCAATTTTTTCTAAAAAAGGTAACTTATAAGATTGGGCATTCAACACGTCAATTTTACGCTCTTGCAAAGCAATAGCCGTTTGGGTTTTGGCTGTCGCCAAAATATTACTCGTTGAAAATGAGGTTTGCCCAAAGGCTGTTTCCACTAAAACGATAAGTGTTAAGAGGGGAAAAGTATATTTTCGACAAATTTGGTACATATATTAATGCTTGCTTATTTTAACTGCCCATTGTTGTTGCCCGTGTTGTAACTTCAAAATATAATTTCCAACGGGAAACGCTTGTAAACTGTATTGTTTTTTAAAAAGACCCATTGTTGTCGGCTGTTCCTTCCATTGTTTGACAATGCGTCCTTGAATATCTATGACAAAAAAGTCTAACGGAACAGGCTCTTTAATATCACAAGAAACAATGATGCTTTCGCTAAAAGGATTCGGCATAACAATTAAATAGGCGGGTTGAAAATCCGTTATTTCTTTAATCGGTGTAATCGGGTTTTGATTGTAAGTTGTCCATTGTGTTGGAAATCCGAGCGATTTGCCGTTTTTAAAAACATCTAAATAACGGTGGTCGGCATATTGATTTTCAAGTGCCGTGAGCGACATTTGCGTTAATGCACTTTCAAAAGCGGGTGTCAAAACTTCGCTTCTGCCAACAAAAACACGTTTAATATCGCTCGGTGTCGGTGTAATTTGAAGCGGCAACATCTCATCAATATACGATTTAGGCGTTATCCAAAAGACCCGCAAACCTTTTACATCGGTCACATCTGTAAAATAGCCGTCGTACCATGTTTGCAACATGGCAGTTGCTTCGTCTAAGTGAAGTCCTGCCGCAACCAATTCATTTCTAAACCGCATCACTTCATTGTACATATCGTTAAATTCTGTATCGCGTCGCGGTGGCAAAATCACTTTTTTCTCTTGACCATTGATGGTACCACTCCACCAAAACGTGGGTTGGCGATTGGGACTATTATCATAAACCATGATATATGGCAAGGTCGTATTGAACAGATTTTGAATGACCAAATTGCCTTTATCGTTAAATTCAACTCTAAAAGGTGTCGGAAAATTGGCTAAACCTCGATAAAACAAGAATTTCTCAATTTCGTTATTTTGTCCTTTCACATAGTTTGCAGCAGTGGCACGTGGGGCTGCCCACTCTTGTGTGACTTGTGAATTTGGCGGTGTGGGTGTCAAATTTTGAGTCGCTGTCAATACCGTAACATTCCACTTGATAGAACCGTCGCCCATTGAAGCCATGTCCAATGTCGCAGTATTGGGGTTAGTTTGACCGCCGCTTCTTTGCGGATACCATTGATTGATAATACCGTTTTTGAACTTCACATCAACCATAATCGGCGTTTCTTGATTCGTATAGAAATAAAGAACAGGCGTTTCCATTTGAACACCAATGTTTTTCAGCGTTACTTTTCCTGCTTGCCCTTGATGACATGTCGCACATTCATTGAGTTTTAAGTCCATGACAAAAGGTGGCAAAATCTCACCTTGAAGCCCCGATAAACGTACGCCATTGCTGTTTTGAACGGTTGTAAATGTTCCCCATTCATGCACTTTCAAGTTACTTTGGGCATGAGCATATAGACTGAATTGGCAGATGAAAACGAAATTGATTATTAAATTTTTCATAAGCAAAATATTTTTCATTCAAAATGAAACAAAAATAAGCCTATTTTAGAACATGAATAATAGAAAATACTGAGGGGGTCAATTGGGTTGCCCTTCTTTTGATTTTGACATCAACGAAGTCAGCATTTGAAAAAAAGTTTTTTGATTGTTTAATAAATTCAGGATAACCGTTTCGCTTTGCAAAAAATGATTACTGGCAGGAATTTGAATCAGAACTTCACGCCCATACGTTTTTAGTTCAGGAATTTTACGCAGTCTTTCGGGTATTTCGACGATTCGATGTCCTAAACCAATGACTTTTCCACGACATTTTTCTTCAATATGTAAACTCGATACAATGTCTAATGAATCGCCTACACTGACTTGGAGCACTAAACTTTCGTGGACATAACCAACGACCATATTTGGCGATTTTTCATAAAAAGAAATGAGCGTGGTAAATGCCGATATATTCTCACCTTCTTTGCAATGAATCGTACCAACAATACCATCAGAAGGTGCAAAAATTGCCAATCTTTTTTGCTCATTCACAATAAAATCACGCTGATTTTTAAGGCGATCGATTTCGACCTGCATGGGATTTTGAGCACGTAACTCGCTTTCAAGATGTGTAATTTCAATATCTAAAGGTTGAACAACAAGGCGTAATCCATCTTTTAAAGCATTGATTTTTAATTGATTAGGATTATTTAGCATGGTAGCTGATTCCGAAACCTTAACACTTTTGATATCTTTTACCAACAATTGATTGAGCGATATTTCGGCTTCAATAGCTTGAATACGGCTTTGGATATCGGCAACTTTTTCAGTCCGTTGCGCTTTCAGCCTGTTGATATTGGACTGCAATTCGGCACGGCTGATATGGGTTTTGGCTTCTAATTCAGAGATATTGTGTGCGACATCACTGAGTTTCAGATTTAGTTCAACACGAGTGACTTCCAAGAGCAAATCGCCTTTTTTGACTGCTTGCCCGGGTGTTACAGCAATACGATTGACCAAAAGCGGGTGTTCAAGGTTGATTTGCATTTCCTTGTTTTCGGCAAAACCAAAAAACGTTTCAGCTTGGTGACTAAAACTTAAGCTGAGTTTATAAATGCCATAAATCAAGGCAGGGAAAATGAACCAATAAAGGATATTAAATCTTTTCATCATCAAATTATCGTTCTTTCGTAGGTATCGCTGAAAGATAGGCGCACCTCTTTTATGTCTTGTAACTTTTTTAAAGCCTCTGCCAAAGCGATGCCTTGCATTTCGTCTTTTAATCGCATAAGATATTCATATTCAACGCCTTGCCTTTTTTCGTTGTCAAAAAAAACACGGTAGCCTTTGAGTGAAAAGGAGCGTGAATACTGCTTGACCAATGCTTGAACAGCTGCGGAATCATTCGACCCTTCGAGTACGTCGAAGCGTAAAGTACCTATTAAACTCTGTTTTTGGCTAAAAGGTGTCAATCTTAGGATAAAAACTACGATACAAAAAAGTAATGTGCCTATCATACCATTCACAAAACTATGCACCCCACAAGAAATACCGACAGCCATAGTGGCAAATACAAATGCCACATCTCGTGGATTACTGATACGAGAGCGAAAACGAATGATGGCTAATGCGCCAAAAATACCAAAACTGCGCGCCAAACTATCGCCGATGGATTGCATAATTGTTGTTGTAACAATAGCAAACAACAAAAGCGACTGAATGTAATGGTCGGGGCGAGCGACTTCACGCGATGTTTTTTCGTAGGTAAAAACCAATAAAAGCGACAAACCCAATGACATGAGTGATGCAAAAGCTATCATAGCCAATGAGGTCGTTTGTGCTGAATTGGAAAGGTTAGATAAATCGAACATACATTTTTTGAATATTAGTGGATTGGTTATTAGTCAACCAATAACCAATCCAATTTTATCGTTGAACAATTACTTTTTTGATCGTATTTTTCCCAATTTTCAAGAAATAAAAACCATTAGATAAATCGGATAAATCTAATGTATATTGTTGACTGTCAATACCTTTTACAGACATCATCACCTGCCCAATACTGTTTAAAACCGATAAATTACTGAGGGGGTCACCATCGGTTGAAACGGTCAATTCACCCGTTGTTGGGTTCGGTGCAAGGGTTATTTTGCCGATATTTTCCAATTCATTTGTTGCATTAGCCGATTCATTGTTTTTACCAAAAGTTGAGCCTCTGATAACAAAATTGCCTGTGCCGTTTGGAATACGTGAAAAGCTGCGGTCGTCAACTTGTTGCCCAAAAGTCAAACTATCTAATAATTGCCCTGTCGAATTATACAAAGCTAAAAACTCCCCACTTTTTGAGAGTTTAAAATTGGCGTGGAACTTACCTGCCGAGTTTTGGCTGCTGTCCTCATCTGCCCAAACAATCAAATAACCACCTGCGGGAATAGTTGTATTGGCAGGAAAAGTCCATTTTGTTAAATTTGAAGGGCTGTCTGTGAGGTTATAACCGCCGATGTTGATGGCTTGTGTGCCTTTATTATACAGTTCAATCCAATCATCAAATTGGTTAAATTCGTCTTTGATGGTTGAAATATTTGATGACATAAATTCATTCATAACAATATCACCTGCCACAAGACTGGCGTTGATGCTGTGGTATTCATGTTGTGCCCGTTCAGGAGAAAAAATACCTGCATTGGCATTTTCTGCCCAGATATAGTATTCAATTGATGCATTGACGAGCTTAAAACCAAAGCCAAAAACACCATCATTTGCCGCACCGTCTTTGTGCAAACCATCGTCAAACATGGCGACCCGCTTGAAATAATCGGTATTTTTCAAGCGATAACCTATCAAAACACCATTCGTTGTATGACCTGTCACCTTAGCCGTAACCCAAACTGAATCGTTGAGTCGTACATTGGATGTTGAGGTAATATTAGAAATCACAGGTGGTGCCGCTTTCATCACCGTCAATGTATCGAGATATTTTATTTTATTTTCGACCAAACTGACGATACCGGGTGTACCACCGCCACCACCGCCCGGAGGACCTCCTGTGCCACCGGTTGCGGCATAATAAAAATTGGTTTTAAACAAGGCATAAGTGCTCAAATTATTGGGGTCGCCTTGAACGGCAGCGTCAATAATGGTGCGTATCGCTTCGCCACGAGTACGATATTTGCCTGATTTGAACGCTTCATTCACCATTGTCCTTAAATGGGCAATGTACATTTTTCGGAAGCGGTCATTGGTTAATATTTTAGAAATCAATGGTTTAGCTGCATTAGCTTCATGTATGAAAGGAGACAGTTTCGCCAAACTTAAACTATCCGTGCCACCACCTGCGCCTGTGCCACCCGGGAAGCCGCCAAAAGACATATTCAAATCCCAGATGATGGGGGCAAAACGTCCGTTGTCGTCCCGCCAGAGGTAATAGTTTTGCGTAAAACTGCCCGTATAACTGTCTAAATTGACAAAAAGAATGTTGAAAGCCAGCATCCAGAGGGTGTGGTCAACGTCCAATATTTTCTCAACATCAGCAGTTTTATTGTTCAATGTATCGCATAAATGAATGAGTTGTTTCCAACCATAATTGGAATATATTTCATACGATTTATAATATAAGGTCGAATCCACACCCAGATAAGCCAAAGACGAAGCCCCACCACTGCCTCCCATAAGCGAAGGCGGCGTTCCCTTTACAAAAATATTACCATCGGAAGATGGAAAATGATTCTTGCAAAAAGATTTTGTAATGGCTTCTGTATTGGTATAAAGCCCGATGAGTACATCGTTGACCCACACTTTAGCATAGTTGGCGCGCGGCAAATTGGTATAAGGTTGCATCAATTCATAGCTCAAAGCCTCGCGCACACACGAAGGGTCAGAAAAGATATTAGATAATTTGATATCTTTATAGCCTTGATAATCTTGCGATTTGATATTATCCAGCTCAATATGCCAAGGGTTTTTAACGCGCGTCGCACTGAAACTTGAATTACCTTTATATTTTACTCCAACGGAATCGAAAGTGACACCATTGATAATCACTTTTTGACACACCGTATATGGCTCTGCCGTAGATGCCGCCGCCGTAACAAGCAAACTATTCCAATTGGACTGCGTGAAATAGATTTTTATTTCCTGAATTTTGGTAATATCATAAAAATTCTGCGCTAAAACAGTTGAGATACTGAGGGGTATCAAAAATACGCCTAAAAGGATTTTTTTTAGAGAAAATAGGTTTTTCATTTTTGGTAAAGTATTGATTACGAAATAATTAGGAACGATAAATAGTTAGACACCGTTTTTTGTAAAAACTTTCTTTTACTTATGCACATACAATTTCAAGGTATTTGCTGCAAAGCCTGTAAAGATACCTAAGCCATTTGTAATATTTGTCGATGATGGTGTCAAATTGAGAGAACCATTACCTTTTTATCTAAGTACATTATTTTGACGTTGTCGTCTTTAACACGTTTAATCAATCAGTTTCGTTGCGTTTTATGAGCGGTAAAAAAGATTGTGCCGACCAATAGGGGAAATGTGGCGACCAGTTGTCTTATTTATGAGTGACTTTTCATCCGAATTATTGCGCTTTTCATACACATAAAAAGGGGTTTCATCGAATAACAGGTACTGTATATTGCAAAGTACCGTTCAATGGACATATCTTTGCATCATATTCATCGAAAGGCAATCATTTTTATTTAAAATCTAAAATCACGAATCATGAAAAGCGACGAATTGAACAACCCAATCATCATCATTCTCCAAATAGTAAAATACCTTTTCGGCGGTTAAATCGCCAATTTTATCTGAAAAACAAGGCTGTTTATCACTTTTATAATGCAGTTTGTCTATGACAAATAGGGTTAAGTGTAACACGTTTGTCTTTTCAAAGGTCAAAAATTCAGCTTTTATGCCATTACATCTTTAGTCTATGCCATTACAATTTATTTACATCACCCGATTGTTTAATTAAAAATCTAAATTTCATCACCACGAATTCAACAACTTTTGTCATGAAAAAGCTATTTGCACTCTCTTTTGCCCTCACTTTTGCCACTTTAAGTTTTGCACAAACAGGAAAAATCAACGGTCGTGTCGTTGGTGCCGACGGAAAGGCGATGGAATTTGTCACCGTTACTTTGCACCAAGCCAAAGACTCGTCGCTCGTCAAAGGTGAAATCACCGATGCCACAGGCAGATACGAATTTGGTGCTTTGAAAAACGGTCAATTCATCGTTGCCGCACAACAAGTCGGCTTAAAGAAAGCCTTCAGTACCCCCCTCAGTATTTTAGACAATTCATTGACTGTCAACGACTTAAAATTGGTCGAAGACAATGTTAATTTAAAAGCTGTAACCATTACAGCTCAAAAACCCTTCATCGAACATCAGATAGATAAGACGGTTGTGAATGTCGAAAACAGCAGCGTTGCCGCAGGTTCAACGGCTTTGGAAGTCTTGGAAAAAGCCCCGGGCGTTATCGTTGACAATGATGGTAAAATCACCCTGCGCGGCAAAGACAATGTGCGTATTATGTTGGATGGCAAGCCTTCGCAGTTGTCGCAAGACCAATTGGCTAATTTATTGCGGAATACCAATGCCAATTTGATTCAAAAAGTAGAAATCATTACAAATCCTTCTGCTAAATACGATGCGGCGGGCAATGCGGGTATCATCAATATTGTCATGAAAAAGAACCAATTGTATGGTTTGAATGGTCAAATTAGTTCAACTTATGGTCAAGGTGTTTATTATAAATCATTCAACAGCTTGAATTTGAACTATCGTTATGGCAAATGGAACTTGTTTGGGTCGTATAATTACAACAACCGCATTAATTTTAATGAAAACAATATCACTCGTTTGTTTCATGCCGACAATGGGAAAGGTGTTTTGACAGATTCATTTGTGGCTAAAGCACGTCAATTCAATCCATTTATTTCGAACTCATGGCGAGCAGGTGTTGACTACAATGTGTCTAAAAAAACAACGATTGGTGTATTGGCAAACGGCAGCTTTGGGCATCGTAATAATAAAGGTGGGAATTATGGCGGAGAGAACCTGACAAGGATTTTCGCTCCCGATGGCACGCTCCGTTCACAGGCTTTGACCTTGACGCAACCGCGCGAAAACTGGACTGAATTTGCTGGAAATGTCAATTTAAAGCACACTTTTGATTCTACGGGCAAGGAAATAACTGTTGATGCAGACTATTATTCCTACAAAAATGGTCAAGACCAAGACATGACGATTTCGAGTATTGGTGAGACGAACCTCTTCCAAGAGAACATCGCACGCGGTAATTTTGATATCAAAAGCCTCAAATTTGACTATACGAACCCCCTCAGTAAAACGGCTAAATTTGAATTCGGAGCTAAGACAAGTTATGTTAAAAGTGATAACGACATTCATTTCTACAACACCATTGACGGTAAACGGGCTTTGGATATGTCTATCACAAACGACTTTATTTACAATGAAAACATCAATGCCGTTT
>JANMJN010000177.1:0-3931 GCA_031371355.1 Saprospiraceae bacterium | reverse complement strand
TTAATATCCTCACATTTTCTGTTAGCACAAAACACAAATGCTCCTACAAATCGAGACACTGTTTATACTTCTGGTGGAGATACTTTGGTTGGAAAAATTACAATTGATAAAGACAAAAATAAATACGTTTTAAAGGTGCATGCCACTGAAACGGAGCTTGACCCTTCAATTGTACAAGCCTTTGTTATTTATCCCAACGATGGTCACTACGGCAGGCAGGCTTATTATTCCATCATTGGAGAATTCTATTTGCTACAATCTGGTAAGGATGACCCAATTACGCTTTATGCTAAATTTATCTATGAAGTCGTTGAAGATGACGGACCTAAATATTATATCGTCAAAAACAAATATTGTGTGTTTAAAAACAACACACCTTATTTTCCTGATAAAAATATTTTTAAAGAAGTCATGGTTTTTCTAACAAACGACTGTCTTGCCGTTCATAATAAAGTTAGAAAGGGCGTTTATACCATAGACGATATTCCGAGTGTGGTTTTAGAGTATAACCAGTGTCATGGTCGGTAATTCCAGATTCTAAAATTCCCGGATAGTTATCTGAAATTTTGGCATCTGGAATTTTGGAATTATGAAATTACGTTGCGCAAAGTTGCTAAATAATAGAACCCAAGCCCTGCCACTGCTGCCATAACGATCATCAGAATCCATAAAGTTGTGTAGCCATATGCTGCAATGACCTGCGTCCCGAGCATCGGCGACGTGATATTGGTTAAGGAGTAAGCCATGCCATACAAAGCCATATACTCGCCTTGTCGGGCATCACCTGACCGCATTGTCGCCCATGAGGTGCTGAAGGGCATGACCAAAATTTCGCCAAACGAAATAGCGATCATATAAAAAACGGCAATGCCCAATGCCCATGCGTTGGGCAGAATAAAAGCCAAATAGGATATCCCATAAAAGGCTATGCCCAACTGAACAAACCACATTTTAGGGCGTTTATTTTCAATTTGAAATATCAAAGGCATCTCAACAAACGTGACGGTGACGGCATTTATCGCCATCATAACCCCGATTTTGGCTTCTGACCAGCCGTAAATTTCCTTGAAAAACAAGGGGACTGTCCACATTATTTGCATAAAAACAGTGGCACCGAGGAGTGTTAAAAACGCGAAAACGAGGTAATTGCGGTCTTTATACGCTGATTTTTGAGAAATAATTGCCAATTTAGGCTTTAATACTGTTCGAATGGACTCCCTTGGAGAGGGGGTGGTTTGAACTTTTTCAGTCTTCTTTTCACGTTCCTTTTTAGTCGGTTGTCGAGTTTCTTTCAAGAAAAAATACAACATAATAGCCGCCCCAAAACACGTCAGACCATCTACCCAAAACAACCAATACCAACCCAAAGAAACCAACAGCCCACCCACTGTCAAAGCCAGACCAATCGCTAAATTGACCGAAACACGCATCAGGGAAAAGGCGCGGGTGCGTGTCGCTTCGTCGCTGTACGTTCTGATAGCTACTTGATTGGCAGGGCGAAAGGCTTCGGAAGTAATGCTTAATAGGAACATAATAGCACAAATGAGTGCAAAAGACTCGATATAAACGGCTATGAATAGAATAAAACCGTTGAACAAAAGCGCCAATAATTGTACCCTATAATAACCGATGCTGTCGGTCAAACGCCCACCTAAGAATTGTCCGAGTATGGCGCCCAAACCATAAAAACCTGTAACATAACCCGCTTCACGAATGCCAAAATGTAGGTGTTGTGTCAAATAAAGGGTCATAAAACAGATAACCATCGCCCCGCTTCGGTTGATGAGACTGACAAATGATAAGAGCCAAATAATACGTGGAATACCCCTAAAAGATAGAAAGAAGCGTCTAAATGCTTTTGCAATCATGGTCACATTTATTTTGAGGTGCAAAAGTAAGGAAATGGAGGAGTTGAATGATGAATTTTTGGGTGTCAAAATAAACGCCTTCGACTTTTTAAAAGTCAAAGGCGTTTATTATCTCTTGTGTGCCTGTTTACTGAGGGGGTAAAATTTCAGAAATGTGGTTGATGCGCTGTTTTGCGGCTATAAGCCATTATGCGATCAAGAACCGAATCTGAAGGATTGAAAAGGACTTTTGGCAGTGCATTTTTTGCATCCCGAAGCATTTCGAATTCGTAAGTCAATACGTCATTCCCACTCAACTCATTTCGGAGAGCATTTTCTTCACTCAACGTCATATCATTGTAAATAAGGCGGACGAGGTCGTTTTTTGTAGAGATTTTCTCCATTCGCTGTGTTTTTTTTAAAACTGATGATGAAATATGATTGCTCAAATGATGCGATAAAAACTATAAATACCTTTCCATTATTGCTTTGTTAACAAATTATTTCAAAAAAAAAATAGATTTACCCAAATAAAGTTATGAATTATGGTTTTTTATTTTGTTATGAAGAAATGTCGTCACAGTTTTGTATGAATCATTCATAGAAAACAAGGGTAAACTGTTTAGGGGTTTACGTTAGGCTTTTTGTCTTTTATACTGAGGGGGGGATTTTTAGATTAAGACAAAAGTAGAAAACCAAAATTGTCTTTTATCGTAGAAAAGTAAGGATTCAGAATGGTTTGAGTTTCATCTAACAAACTGCTGATAAAAGTTTTTTGTTTTTCTTCAGTCAAGCCTACTAATTGTTTTTGAATAGCTTCAATTTCGTTGACACGAGCGTTTTCTAATCTGTATGTATCGAGATTTAAGCGGTTTACAGTATAATTTACTTGTTGTACTTGTTCGAGATGGCATAGTTTACTGGGTTCAATAACGCCATCATAATATGAAAATAGTGCAGAAATGTTATCGGTTGGATTTAGTAGAAGCGAATAATCCACCTCCGTATTGCCATGTTCAACTTTTGTTTTACGATGTCCACATGAAATACTGTCTTTATAAGTCTTTTTGTCTTCATCTGTTTCTGCCGATTTGTCTATTGTCTTTGTAGGTCTTTCGCAAGACAAAAGCATATTCGTATAGTCGAAAATCCTTGTAGGCGCATCGTGTTGTTCTTCAAAATGGTCAATATGACATTTTTTTGCGGATATTTGACATTCACAATAGCAGCAAAGCGATTTTTGAGAAGCCATCAATTGTCTTATAATTTCCTTACGTTGGCTTTTAGCAAGTATAAAAATGGGTGTTGTTTTTCCCAAAAGTTGTTCTTGAATAGCTGGATAAAGGTTTAATCTTTGAAAATATCTCATACGCCAACAGCTTTAAACCGTTTTAAACTCAAATCTAAACGGCGCATTTCTTCACTATTGGGGTCGAGGTCTAAAGCATCAATTTCTGCTTTTAATGTTAAACCTTTTTCTGTTTCATGTTGTCCTTTGCGAACAAGAGCTAAGTAGGTATCAACTTTACTAATGACAGTAGTATCCCTTGGATTCGCACCCATAACCTCTAAAATATAGTCAATGGAATGTCCCTTTGTGTATTTAGGATGTACGGCTTCGACTTGATTTTCATCAATTTCCAATAAAAAGACCTCCTCTGCATTAGACGAACCAATGATATGTGGTGAATGTGTTGCCACTATAACTTGATTATTTTCGCCTATGTTTTGATACAATTTCACTACTTTCTGTTGCCAAGTTGGATGCAATGATTCTTCGGGTTCATCAATCATAATGATTGAATCTTTTGGATTCAGTTTACTCAAATATATCGCTCTAAAATACAAATTCTGCTCGCCATTTGATAACTCTTCAAATTTGATTTTTTGACCGTTGGCACTTTCAAAAATGAGTTCTTCTGATTCTAAATCTACCAATTTAGTTGTTAAGGTCAAACCGTTTAGGGCTTTTGTGATGCGTTTTATCGCTTTTTCTTTACTTTGGCGTGGTGTTAGGTCTTCATTTCTAAATATTTCGTCTCTTATGTCTTTTAGGGCTAACTCTTTCATGCTTCCTATTGAAG
>JANMJN010000125.1:0-2423 GCA_031371355.1 Saprospiraceae bacterium | reverse complement strand
CGATATGCCTTTGGATACTGCACATTTTGAAATCCAAAATGCAGGAAAATGGGACAACCGCAGCCGCGCACCAAAATTGGAGCGCGACATCGCTTTCATCGCTTGGGATTCGGGTTTGTATCGCATCAATCCTGTCGTTTTCACGATTCAAGATGCCACTGGCAATCAACGCACCGCTCAAACGCCACCCGTTTTGCTGACGGTCAACAATCCGAGAGGCGTTGAAGATATGGCGGCTCCGATGGGTATCAAAGAAATCGTGCGTGAGGAATTGACTTTTGAGGATGTCATGCCCTATATAATAGGTGTCGTTTTGATAGGCGGCATTGCTTTTTTTTCTTGGTTTTTTTATAAAAAATGGAAAAATCGTGATGTTAAGCCTGTTATCCAAAAAGTGGTGCATCCACCGCACATCATCGCCGAGCGTCTTTTGCAAGAATTACGCGCCAAACAACTCTGGCAAAAAGGTAAAATCAAGGAATTTCATTCCGAATTGAGCCATATACTGAGGGGGTACTTGGAAGACCAATTTAGGGTTCCCGCCCTTGAAAGCACAACGGAAGAGCTGATTGGCATTTTACAAAAAAGAGCATTTGAAGACACCGTCATCAACAAAACGCAATATTTGCTTAAAACAGCAGACTTAGTAAAATTTGCAAAAGTTGAACCTGAGACTGAAATACATGAGCGTTTGTGGCAGGATGCGGTTGAGATTGTGGAAATCACTAAGCCTAAGCCGATTGTAGAAGTTACTGATAATCAAAATGTTGTGAAAGAAAATGTATGATGAAAAGAATGTTGAATCAGGTTATAGATATTTGATGGCAATAGGTTTAGTCGGAGATGATTTGATTGAAAAAGGATGTCGCTATGAATTCGCTAAAAAACAAAGTGAGGCATATCAAAATTCAGTCGCCGATTTTTTAAATCGTCCAAAAACGGTTAATGAAATAGCTGTATATACAACTTATGCCTACGCAGATTTTACAGTTCCAAGAAAGTATGATATTCTTTTTGATTATTATAATGTAGATAATTTCGTTGAAGCACCTTTTACTTTGGAATATTCACTAATCAATATAGGTCCAATTTTTTACCTAAGTCAAGCTATTGGGCATGGTCATAAGCATTTATGTATTTTGAGTTTTGAGCATGAAGTGCCTTCAATTTTGACTCAACTACCTGATATTAAAGAAATTGAAGGGTATAATAAATGGATTTGCTTTTGCCAAAAAGCTGATTTTGAGGCAATTAGACAATCTTTAAATGAAAAGAGAAATAAAGAGAGCTAATCCTCCTCATAGTGGAAACGGCAAGAAACTATGATAATAGATTCATCAGTGACTTTATAAACTAAACGATGCTCTTGATTAATTCTTCGTGACCAAGTGCTATTTCGATATTTCAAAGGTTTGGGAATACCCATTCCTTCAAGCGGATTTTTAGCGGCATCGTTCATCAAAAATATAATCTTTTTTAAAATTCTAAAGTCTTTTTCAGCCCAATAGACTAAATCTTCAACTGCGGTGGCCTCGAATATAATTTTTCTCATAATGTTTGCTTTATTAAAAAAATTAGTTGGTATATTGTTTTACAAACTCATCGAGGTCAATCTCGACAAGATTTTCGCCCTTCTCGATATTATCAAGAGCTTTTATAAGGCGTTCTTTGTTTTTTTTGCTGCTGAATAGGTATTCGTCTTCATCCATTTCAATAGCAGGTTTTTTTTTCAAAACCTTAGCTTTCAAGCCCAATTTTTCAATGAAGGCTAAAACCGATTCCAGTTGAATCGGATTTTCAATATCAATTTTTACTGTTGTTGTCATGTTTTTTTAATTTTGTACAAAAATAGAGCGTTTTAGTACAAAAACCAACAACATTAACAGATTTTATATTAATTCATATTGTTATTAGCTCATATTATGCGAATAATCAACCCATAACTTACTAACAAGTATGTTCAAATACATAGAATTTGCAAATCCAGAATTTTTAGCGCTATTGCTGTTATTGCCAGCCATAGCTTGGTGGTATCGCGGCACATATCGGACGCATTATGCACCGATAATGATGTCCAATATTGCCATGTTCAAAGGACAATCGTCGTGGCGGGGAAAGGCGCGGGCTTTGTTGCCCATACTGAGGGGGCTTACTTTTGTCCTTTTAGTCATTGCTTTGGCGCGTCCGCAAAGGCTTTTAAGTGAGGAAAATGTGGAAACGGATGGCATTGACATTATGTTGTCTGTTGACTTGTCGAGCAGTATGTTGGCGCAGGATTTTGAACCCGACCGTCTTTCTGTCGCCAAACGTGTCGCTTCCGATTTTGTTCAAAAACGCGAACATGACCGCATCGGTTTGGTCGTTTTCAGTGGCGAAGCCTTCACGCAATGCCCTTTGACGACTGACCATAAAGTGGTTCAAGA
>JANMJN010000120.1:0-1909 GCA_031371355.1 Saprospiraceae bacterium | reverse complement strand
TAAAGCCTTCTGCCCGTTCAAGGCGATGTTCCCAACGTATGAAAACATCATTTTTACCTTTTCTGAACCAATCTTTTAAGGGCATAAAATAATCATCGAGTGCATTTTCGACGGTAATAAAAGGTAGGACTTTGTGAATAGTCGTTAAATCGAGAACACTTTGCAGTTCAAGGAGTGATATATAATGTCCATATTTTTCGCGATGAGCAATAATAGCCGCTATTTGTTCAGCAGACAAAAGGCGTAATTGTTCAAAATTTGTAGCAGAAGCGCGGTTTATACTGAGGGGGTGCCTAATGAAGTCAGCGAGGTGTTCAAATTCTGTATCATAGTCAAAGGACGCATCATCATTTGAGGAAACGGCATTTTCAATGGCATCTTGAAAACTGTAAGTTAGAGAATCTGTGGGAATTTGAGTGTATGTGATTTGACAATACATAATCAAAACGCATACGGGGAGGGTAGGTTTTCTCATAAAGTTGTGTTGTTTTATTGGTTTGACTGCAGTTTTGCCATAAGTTTTCCTCTCTGAAAATTTAACATTGTATTGTTTTCCTCTTTTTTAGGACAAAGTTGTAAAAAAAGACTCAATGAAGGTACAGGCGGGTTTTAATATTTATTTTCTATATAATAGTTTTTAGAAAATTAAAATTGGTAAAAATCGTATTTACGAAATAAAGACATTAAGTTTAGAATTCAAACTAAGTCAAAGTGAAATTTCCAAATAAACATCTCACCTTTGTCCTATCAAAAAAGCACGACAAGATGCGCATCAGTTTTGCTTTTTTTACTTTCCAATTATCAAACAATTTTTTTCAAAAAAAAAGGAGTCTTGTTCGTAAACCTGTTTGCGAACGACATTAATTCACAGCTAAAAGCCAATTTATTATGAACATTAAAGTCTCTCTCAAAAGTTTGGCTATAGTAGCCACATTGTTTTCAACAAACCTTTTTGCTCAGGATACTGCAAAAAAAGCAGATGCACCTTTGACGATTTCTGGTCAAGTAGATGCTTATTATCGTGCGACAAGTAATAAAGTTAATGCCTCTAAGACATCATATACCCTACAAAACGGTAGTGTAGGTCTTGGTATGGCGAATATTGTGGTTGCAAAAGACAACGGAAAAATCGGCTTCGTTGCCGATTTGATGTTTGGCACTCGTGCAGAAGAAACAAACTATGCTTACACTGGTAGTTCTTCTTTTATCAAGCAGTTATATATTACTTATAAGCCTACTGAAAAACTTAAATTCACGGCGGGTAATTTCATGACTTTCGTTGGTTATGAGTTGGTCGAAGCATCGAACAACTTGAACTACTCGATGTCTTATAACTACACCAATGGTCCGTTTTTTCATACAGGTTTGAAAGCAGATATCGCTTTTACCGATAAATTCGCGGGTATGATTGGTGTTTTCAACCAAACGGATAGCAAAGGAGCTTACGGACTAAAAGCCGGCTATGAGTCTTTAGATACCAAAAAGAAGATGGTTGGTGCGCAATTGTCATATGTCAGCGGACCGTTCAAAATTTATGTCAATGGATTGACAGGTAAAGGCAAAGATAGTACTTTGGCAACAACCTTTGATGTTACGACGAGCTATCAGATTTCTGAAAAGTTTGGTGCAGGCTTCAATTTTATAACACAAAGCCTTTCAAAAGAGAGCAAAACTCAGTCTTGGAATGGTTCTGCTTTGTATCTGAACTATGCTTTTTCACCTGGTTTTATACTTGCTGCTCGCGGCGAATTGTTCAGCGACGAAGATGGTTTGAAATACGCTGCTACGGATAATACGATTACCGCCTTTACTCTTTCAGGTAACATCAAGATTGATGCGTTCACGATTATTCCAGAAATTCGTTTTGATTCTGCAAAGAAGAATATTTGGGTTGACGATAAAGGCAAAT
>JANMJN010000115.1:0-5375 GCA_031371355.1 Saprospiraceae bacterium | reverse complement strand
CACTTCGTTGCTCGTAAGTCTAATCCATAGCAAAGGTATCATTTGATATAATCTATCATAATTTTTGGGAAGTTTTTAACAGATTTTTATTCAAAAAAAGTGTCGTTAGACTATTTATTACAGTATTTCATCTAAAATACTGAGGGGAATCTATTTTCTTATAATCTCTCCAAAGAACTTTCTACTTTTGATTTAAACTTCGTGTATAAAACAATAAAAATGAATAAAACACTGCCATTTGCTTTAGTTATCTGCACTTTTTTCAGTTGTAGCCCAAAATTCAAACCGGTATTTAATGGAACAAACTTCACTGGTTGGTATACCTATACCGCAACAGAAAACAAACACGTCAATGCCCAAGACATCTATACTGTTTCAAACAATATGATTCGCATGTATGGTGAAAAAGTGGGCTATTTAATGTCCAATAAATCCTACGAAAATTTTGAATTGTCAATAGAATTTCGTTGGAACATCGAAAAGCAATATCATCGAAACGATAATAAAAAAAACAGTGGTGTGATGTATAATATACCGATTGATGTACCCGATGTTTTGTGGCCCAGAGGCATTCAATATCAAATAAAAGAAGGTTTTACAGGCGATTTTGTTTTGTTAGATAGTGTAATTATAAATGTCAAAGGTATTAGAAATGCTGCTGGAAAAAGCGTCGTTGTCTCGCGTTTTAAAGACAATGAAAAACCTTTTGGCGAATGGAATACCCTGTTGATTCAATCCAAAAATGGTCATTGTTTGCAATATCTCAATGGTCAATTGGTAAATGAATGTACGGAAGCGACATCTAAAAAAGGGCGCATTTTATTGCAATATGAAGGGTCGCCTATTGATTTTAAAAATATAAAAATTAAGCCATTTAAATAGTGTACTAATATAGATTTACTAAATTTTTAAAAAATTAGTAAATCTATTTCCAATTGATAATCAATGATATGCACATGAAAACTGGATTAATCATCTTCTTTTTTTTCGCTGTTCAAGCAACTGGACAAACCGTTGATGAACTGACGGAATCGTTGACAAAAGGCATTGAGAGCGATTCGTTAAAAGTGGTGCGAATTTATGATTGGGTGACAAAAAACATCGTTTATGACAACCATTTTATTAGAAACAGAGTAGAAGGCGACACAATGTTATTGCAAGAGCCGTACAATGTTGTCCCTCGAAAAAAAGCGGTATGTAGTGGCTATTCAAAACTCATCAAAACGATGTGCCGTCAGGTAGGTATTCAGTCTGAAATCGTTTATGGTTGGACAAAAGACTATCGTGGCGCATTCGACCAACAGGAACACGCTTGGAATGTGGTTAAAATCAACGAAAACTGGTATGTGTTAGATGCGACTTGGGGCGCAAGCGGATCTGATGTGGTCAAAAAATATTTTTTAACTGACCCCTCAGTATTCCTTGAAAATCACTTTCCTCACGACCCGATGTGGCAGCTAACGGACAAACCCATTGGTTTTGATTGTTTTTCAAAAAGAAAACAATGTTTTGATGATGAAAAAATCGTTTTTAACTATCGAGATACCATTGAGGCTTGGTTGGAAAAAGATTCATTGGCACGCATGTTCGATTTTGGACAACGGGCTTTGCGGTTTTTCCCCAATGATGTTGAGGCGATTCGAGACATGGCAAATGCGCACAGTGGTGAGGCTTTGATAGCGTACAATGGCTATTTTAAGATAAGAGAAGCTGCGCTTTTGAAAAAAAAAGAAGTCGTTGGTCGTAAAGAAGCGTTAGCGTTAATTGACAAAGCTGAATCTCATTTGTTGCAAGCACAGGAACTTTACCAAAGATTAACGACATTTGCACGCAAAGGACAGTTGACCGATGCACATTTCAATAGAGATTTGATGGCTGAAAATTTATTACGCTTGGCAGAGGAACGGAAGTCTATTGCTCAAATTTTTAGAAAATAAAAAAAGAGGTAGCGCAACAAGCACCACCTCCAGCCCTAACCAAATAAAACCAAATTATAAATTTATCTTTTCAGAAAGTATTTATCGTATTAAAATTGGGATTATAATTTATTGATTTTTAGTCAAAGACGTATCTTCAATTTTTGTAGTAACTTTGGATTTGAAACTATCCTTTGTGTTTCTACCACACAAAGTTGCGGGTATTATCTGGAAATTCATAATCTCAAGCAATTAAGACAGAGTCTTAGGGCTTATTTCGAGCTAAAAAACAAAGACTTTTCAAAAACCATACTTTCAAATATTGAAACTTAAAATTGTATTTTTTAAAATCATGAAATTAAATTTTTAAATATCCATAAATATAAAAACAATATTCTGTTTTCAAACATCATAGTCACACTAAAACAAGTCATTCATTTTTTTTTGAAAAACGAACTTTACATCGTCTAAAAATCAAACTAAGTACCTTTATGAAGAAACAAAATCGCATTCACGTCCATGTGGGCTTAATCGTTTTCTGCTTATTTGCCCCCCTCAGTATATCTACCGTCTTGGCTCAAAACACTGCTAATAACAGCGACGAAGACGCGCTCTTTATCCGTAAAATTTACGACAATGCACTCACACAAACAAGTACCTATCCATGGCTTTATGATATGTGTACTAAAATTGGTAGTCGTTTAAGTGGCTCTGATGGTGCAGCAAAAGCGGTTCAATACACCAAGCAAATGATGGATACATCGGGTTTCACAACACGTTTACAAGCGTGTATGGTGCCACGTTGGGTACGTGGTGAAGCCGAACAAGTGGTGATGAATACAAAAAATGGCAAGGTCACATTAAGTTCACTTTCCATAGGTAACTCCGTTGGCACAGGCAAAAAAGGTGTCGAAGCTGAGGTTATCGAGGTCAAAAGCCTTGACGAAGTGGATAAATTGGGTGATAAGGTGAAAGGTAAAATCGTTTTTTACAATCGCCCTATGGACAGAACACGCATCCAAACTTTTGAGGCTTATGGTGGGGCGGGCGATCAGCGTCATGCAGGCGCTTCTCGTGCCGCTAAATATGGCGCATTGGCTGTTCTTGTACGCTCTCTTTCGACTGAATTAGACGACCGACCACATACAGGTGCTTTGAATTATGATGATAAATATCCGAAAATACCAGCCATTTGCGTTTCGACAAATGACGCTGAAAAACTCTCAAAAACACTTGTTTCTCAACCTTCTATGAAGATTTTTATGCGTAATACGTGTGAAATGTTGCCTGATGTTGAAAGCCACAATGTTATTGGTGAAATCAAAGGCTCTGAATTTCCAAACGAAGTTATTGTCATTGGTGGGCATCTCGATTCGTGGGACCCAGCTCAAGGGGCACACGACGACGGTGCTGGCTGTATGCAAAGTATGGGTGTTTTGGATATTTTTATAAAATCGGGCTATAAACCTAAGCGGACGATTCGATGCGTACTGTTTATGAATGAAGAAAATGGCTTGCGTGGCGGCACTAAATATGCTGAAATAGCAAGGGATAATACAGCAGAACGCCATATTTTAGCCCTCGAATCCGATTCAGGCGGCTTTTCCCCACGCGGTATTTCGTTTGATGCAGACCCCTCAGTATTTATTGAAAAATTCAAAAAAGTCAGCTCTTGGGAAGGTTTATTGAAGCCATATGGCTTGGAATTGACAAAAGGAGGTGCGGGTGCAGATATTGGTCCTTTGAAATCGCAAAAATTGTTGCTCGGTGGCTTGCGACCTGACTCTCAACGTTATTTTGATTTTCACCATACGGCTTTTGATAAAATTGAATATGTCAATCGGCGCGAGTTGGAATTGGGCGCTGCGGCGTTGACCTCTTTGGTTTATTTGGTGGATAAGTATGGCCTTTAATGAAATTTAAAACTTTCAATTTAAACTGAAAGTTGTTTTGCGTGTTTAACATACACTATCAATTTTAACGAATAAAAAAAGACAATGAAACAGACTGCGGATATTCAGGTCATATTAAATGACAAAACACAAAGCCTTGAATTACAAGCCATTGCACAAAAAGTCCACAAAGGAGAACGGATTACTGAGGGGGATGCTTTGACGCTTTTTGAAAAAGCGGATTTGAGTTTTGTGGGCGCATTAGCCAATTTCGTGAGAGAAAAAAAGCATTGTGACAAGACTTTTTTCAATCGGAACTTCCACATCGAACCAACCAATTTGTGTATTTATACGTGCAAATTTTGCTCTTATTCGCGCCTCATCAAGCAACGGGGAGAAGATTCATGGGAATATACGATGGACGACATGATGAATATCATCTATAAGTATGATGATCAGCCTGTGACCGAAGTGCATATCGTTGGTGGCGTTTTGCCGCAATATGATTTGCCTTTTTACCTTGAATTTTTCAAAAAAATAAAGGCGCATCGTCCTGAAATGCACGTCAAAGCATTGACACCTGTTGAATATCACTACATTTTTAAGAAAGCAAAAGTCAGTTATACTGAGGGGATGCGTTTGGTTAAAGAGGCGGGTTGCGATTCGTTGCCAGGCGGTGGCGCAGAGATTTTTCATCCCGATATCCGTAAAATCATCGCTCATGATAAATGTACAGGTGAACAATGGCTCGAAATGCACGAAATATGGCACAACTTAGGAATGCGTTCCAATGCCACGATGTTGTATGGGCATATTGAAAAGTACGAGCATCGGGTGCACCACATGAACGAATTGCGCAAATTACAAGACAAAACAGGCGGTTTTCAGACGTTTATTCCTTTGAAATTTAGAAATAAAGACAATGAAATGTCGCATATCACGGAAAGTACGACAGTTGAAGATTTGAAAAACTATGCAGTCAGCCGCATTTTCTTAGACAATTTTGACCATATTAAGGCTTATTGGCCCATGATTGGTCGTCCAACTGCTCAAATTGCTTTGTCTTTTGGTGTGGATGACTTGGATGGAACGATTGACGACACGACTAAAATTTACTCTATGGCTGGTTCAGAAGAGCAAAACCCTGCCCTATCTACAAAGGATTTAGTAAATATGATTCGCCGCGTCGGTCGCAAACCGATTGAGCGCGACACCTTATATAATGTGGTGACGGATTTTGAAAATGTGGAATTTGCTGAAGATAAAGAGTTTCGAGGGTATTTGGCTTTGCCAGTTTTGAATTAGTTATTTGTTGTATTTATGCGTCAAAAGCGGAATTCTTAACAACATAAAAATCAAAAAATATATTTTAATTGTTTTGTATAATTCATTAATAACCATATTTTTGTTACTGAAGTGCATCGATTTCTTTAACGAAACCTAATGAATTATGAAAAAAATACTTATTCTTATTTGCCTTACCGCTTACATTTCGTCTTGTACAAAAGACACTAAATTGGTTTATGCAACCAAAATGGCTGAAAACGAGGCTAAAATGGCTCAACTA
>JANMJN010000107.1:0-2097 GCA_031371355.1 Saprospiraceae bacterium | reverse complement strand
TTACTTGAGTTTTGGCAGTGCTTTTTTTCATGCTTCGCTTACGTGGGTCGGGCAGAGAATGGATATGAATGGCACTTACAGCATGTCAATTGCCTTATTGGGCATCGGTTTGTATCACGTTTTTCATAAATTAAATTTTACAAATCGTCAAAAAACACTTTGGGTTATCGCTTTGGGTGCATTGATTTTGGCATTTTTTAAGATTCACTTGATGGTATCCAGTAGCATCCTTTTACCTGTTTTAATATTGTCTAACATAGTTTTGACCATCATTCATTATTTTCAATTTAGAAAAGAACGATCTATTCTAATCGCTGTTTTGAGCCTCGTTTTAATGGTCATTGCTGTTAAAATACGGACTTTAGATGTGCAAAAAGTAGGATGCGACCCTTACTCATGGTATCAAGGTCATTCCGTTTGGCATTTACTCACTGCGATGAGTAGTTTTGGCAGTTATTGGTTTTTTAGGTTTACTAAATCTTAAAAACAAGAATTTTTCAATAAAAAAGCAGGAAAATACTGAGGGGGTTAGGGCGATTGGGAATATATTTCGGTGGGTTATCATGCGCATTAATTAATTGAAAATCATTATTGCCCGTTATCTTGGTTATAAATAATGCTTTAAAGCGGTAAATAAATTTGCTGAACTCAGTATATCACCGTTTTTTACGCCAAAAACGCGTAAAAAACGGTGATATAAAGTTATATATTTTGCTGCCCTCATTGGATTTAACATGTTTTCATCGTTTACTATTTTCCTAAATACTCCAACGCCAATGCCATCAACTTTTCCGCCGCCGTCCGCGATTTCAAAGCCGTAAAATCACGCGATGTATTATCCCCGACTTCATAAACTAAGGCTTCAGCATTAAATTCTCGATTGAAAAAGGCTTTTGAAATAACACCTGTGGCAATTTTACTGCCTCTTGCATTGACTTTATAATCGGGTATCGCTTTTTCCAATTCTGTAAACCAGCGTTTTATCAAACCGTCCATATTCGTGGTTTTGTCGGTTGTGTTTGTGTAAAAAATATCGTCCCAAGTGGAGTGAAAATCAATGCCGAAATAGAGTTTCCGTTCTGTTCCACTTATCTTTTTTCTTAAAAAATCGCGGACAATTTGCGTTTCGGGTTGATTAAAATCTGCCCAATCGCGGTTGAGGTCAATGCCACCAGAATTATGTCGCCAATGCCCATTGTCAACGCCGTCGGGATTCATCATGGGGATGACAAAAACGGTGTAGTTTTTCCTGAATTTTTGTGCTGTTTCCGAATGGGCACAAAGCGATTCGACAAAAAATTGCAAAGCAAATTGACCCGTTACTTCAGGCGGATGCAACCGACCGATGACAATCATAATTTTAGCATCTGTTTTATCTTCTCCAATGCGCAAGCAGTTAAAAGGGCGATTTTGTGGTGAATTGCCGATGATTTCGCTTGAAACGTAAGGTTTTTTTCTCGTTAAATCTTCTGACCATTCGTTAACGGTTTTTGAAGTCATTAACTCTTGCGCGACAACCCAAAGCGGGTTTTCATCTACTTTTATGCGTACAAAAGCGGATTCTGACAGCGCATTTTCTTGAAATGTGCTGGCTTTGACTGTTGTGTCTTTCTCAAGCCGACAATCTGCTGAATCCACTGTTTGCCAAGTTCTTCCATCTCGGCTGATTTTAGGAAAATAACGGTGTTTGGCATTCAGATACGTCAAATGCACCCAAATCGTGCGCGGTGTTTTTGATGTTACTTTGAACGCATACCATGCACTTGGATTAATTGGATAGTTTTCAGCTGCGATAATAGCCGTGTATGAAGTATCATTGTCCTGCGTAATACCGTTGAGCCTTGCGCCGTCGAATTCGTTGTCAAAAGTCACGCCGCCCAATGTTTGTTTGCCGCGCCATTGTGGTATGATAGCGTGGTTGCGTGTATCTACTTTTTCGGAAGTAGTGCCTTGCCCTTGAAACGTCGGTTTTGCGGTTTGAGAGACCCCCTCAGTATAAAGGGCGAAAAAGAGTAAAAAACAGTAAATTGCATTAATTTTAACCTTCATCATATCATTCGTTTATTGAAGATAAATACTTTCACGAAAAGTAAGACG
>JANMJN010000019.1:0-3857 GCA_031371355.1 Saprospiraceae bacterium | reverse complement strand
TTAGCTAGAGTAGTGAGGGCCTTTTTTTGCGAAGGCTCAAGATAGACCTGCGTTAAAACCATGGTGCCCATCAATGCGTGTCCTTTACAAATCAAGTCACCGACATGGAAAAGTCGGAATAGTGATGCATGAACATATATATCAGCATACAGTTACGGTCAAATCGCAGTCCGCATTCTCATGTCTGAAATAGACCGAAATGGGCGGGACGGAAGAGATGGAAGAGGTTCGCTGAAGTGTGTCAATCGTCCTCAGTGAAAATTTCCAGCTCGATTTCTTCCGGGTCATCGGCGATATGCCGGCCGTCAAACCAAAACAAACAACTATTGAGTCCGAACGCAAAGTACCAGAAGCCGTATAACAAGGGCAATTTTTCATGCCACGTATCTCATTTGACACACAGCCAAAATTGTCTTTAACAGTAAAATTATAAGCTGTTCCGTTTGGAATAGGATTAGATGTAAAAGTATTTCCAGTCAAATTACCATTGACCGATCCCATCATGGTATAAGGTGTAGCAGAACCTGTAATGTTAAGTTGCACACGATACTCTGTTGCTTCCAAATTACAATTCTCTGAAACAAGGGTGAGTCCAGGCAATTCTTTAAAATCAATTCTAATTGAGTCCGCATGACTACAACCAATAGCATTCGAAGATTCAAACTTGAATATATAAACGCCTGATTTTGAAACAATAACATCGGTTTGAGTCACAAAAGAATTGAGAAAGGAAACCGTTGCCCCCGCTGGTTTTTCTGCAACACTCCACGTTTGAACAGAAGCGGTTGTCTGACCCCTCAGTAAAGTACGGGTGCCACAGACCGTTGTATCATTTCCAGCATTGACAATCGGTTTAGAAATAATGGTAATGTTTGCACAAGTCCAAAAACCTGCACCACACGAATTAATCCCTCTTGCACAAATTTGCCCCCCCCTTGATGTACCGAGGTTGACCGTGATTTGAGTACTCGTTGAGTCGCCGACAATACTGGCACCGTTAGGCACTTGCCATTGATAACCAATGACTTCTGGAAGGTTGGTGATGCTAAAAGTCGCCATTGCGCCTTCGCAAAGAGTCATCGTGCCAATAATATTCGCGGGCGATGATGGTGGCGTTTTGACCGTTACATATATACGACTCGGCTGCCCATCGGCACAACCGCCCAAAGGCACAACCCGCACATTACCACTTGATGAACCAAACCTAATGACTACCCTACTTGTGTTTAACCCACTCACAATCGAAGCGCCTGTTGGTACAACCCATAAGTAGCCCCCCGCATTAGGGTCATTTTGTACTTCAAAAACCGCTGTCGAGTCCTTACAAACGACTTGTGCACCTGTCAACGGCAATGAATCGAGCGTATTTTTGACTTCTACTGCAAAACAAGCCGATTTTTTAACATTACAATTATTTTGAATTTCGATACATACATTGCCACCTGTCGAAGAAGCCCAATCCACTAAAACTGAATTGGTTGTACTGCTACCTACAATTGTTGCCCCTATAGGCACTGTCCATTTATAAGCCGTAATAGCCGCATTTGTTGGAATTGAATAATTGGCACGACTCATAGGACAAACCGTTGCCGTGCCTGTAATAACAGGGTTAATCAGCGCACCGTCTCTAACATTAACGTTTAATGTGACTTTTCGAGTCAAATTACAAGCGTTTGTCAACGTCAATCCAATCGTTGCATTACCCAAAAATGAACTCCAAACAACCAAAATCGTATTCGTTCCTTGCCCCCTCAGTATCGTGGCTCCTGTTGGCACTTCCCAATTGAACTGCACACTGCCCGTTAAATTGACACTATAAACAGATGTGTCAATAGAACAAACAGACGTATTTCCTTGAATAGGAATCGAATCTGGAGCTGAATTGCTGATTTGAACATCAAAACACGTTTGTGTACCCGAACCACAGCGATTGGTCGGTGTCAGACACACGCGTCCTGTTGTAGCCGTAGCCCACGAAACTGTTAAATTAGGCGTTCCTTGACCACTTGATATCGTACCGTTTGTGACTGACCACTGATAAGTTGTTACATTGGAAGTCGCTGCAACGCTGTAACTGCCTGTTGAATTTGGGCAAACCGTCGCATCTCCTGCTATACTGAGGGGTGTCGGAATTTTCGCCACATCTACCGATTTACAAATTGTATCGCTTTTGCCACAACCATTTTCGGCATCTACACAGACTTTAGCCGATGTTGTACCCGCATTCCAATTAGCTGTAATTTGGCTACTACCGGCACCTGAAAATGTGCCGCCTGAAACAAGCCAGTTATAGGTCGTCCCACCTACGGGGTTATTGATTCTAAAGGTTTCAACACGACCCGAACACCCCTCAGTAACACCGACCAAATCGGGCTTCGTAGGTACTGAACCGCTCTTCGTTACCGTAATCGTTCGTTCTTGCGAACAACTGATGCCGTTAAGAGATAGTGTTAACTTAAATTTATAAATACCTGCTGTTGAAGCCGTTGCAGTCGAATTTGTACTGATTATTTGTCCCAAACTGTTCGTCCACTCAAAAGTAGCTACCGCAGTTGTAGGGTCTTTGTTGAAATTAGCTGTCAATATCACACTGAGTAAGGTGCAGCTTAAATCACCACTTTTCACCAAACTTACTGCCGATTGAATGACTATCAAATTCAAAGTTACAATAGAATCACATCCCTTAAAGGATGCACCCACTAAGGTATCTTTATATGTTCCAGATGAAGAATAGTTATGTATGCCAATACGAACCGAAGAACCAATACAAACCGTCGAGTCAATCGTCCGAGTCGCTAAAGGGTAATTCGCTAATGTCAAATTAACAACCGAGTCGCAGCCTGTGCTTGAGGTAAAAGTTGCTGTATAACTACCTGGATTTGTGAGGTTTTGATTATTAAAAGAGTAGCTCTTTGTGGCACATTTTTCGACTGTAATATCGCGCACAGAACGTGTACCAATGTCCACAAATTTGCAACGCCACGCACTTGTATCGCACCGACCGACCACCCGCACACAAACACTATCTGCCACTGTTCCCCAATTGACATTTACTGAGGGGGTGTTGTTTCCGCTTGAAATGGTTGCATTATTGCCCGCTATTTTCCAAATATAGCCCAAAGCATCTGTTTGTGCCGGAATCGAAAAAGATAAATTTGATTGATTGACACATGCAATTGTCGCACCTATGATTGCGGGAGTTGTTGTCGTCGTCGTACCGATATTACCTGATATTACATCTATTTGGAAATCGCAGACGTCAGCATTAACCCCATCAAGCATAATATAATACTTTTTACCAATCGTTAACCTGCCACTTTCAGGAATTTCCAATAGGGTTTCTTCACCGTTTCTAATACCTGAATTGCAAGCCAAACGGGTATAGCTGACACAATCATTGGTTTCTAATACAGATATTTGAATACCGTCTCCAAAGCCAGCACCACCATTGCAATTCGATGCTTTAATCTTTAATTTGAGACTATCTGAACCTGCAATAAAAGACAACCAAATATTATTTTGAATATTGCCACATGAAATCTGATTCCCAGGATTGTCTTGCGTATTTGAAACAGGCAGCCTCCCACAAATAGGCAAATCTTTAGCACATAAAAGCGTCGCAGAGCTACATCTCAAACTGGGTGTTAACTGCGAACAACTGACAATACGCACCTGACCGTAGCTATCAACCGTTGGTATCGTTTGATTCAATGAGTTTTTGAAAACCGTCGTATAAGTGGGCGAATCATTGATAAAATTGATCAGAACCGGTGAAGGAGAGGGAAATTGAGCATAAAAACGAAGCCTGAAGACCTTTGTGCCATCAACTAAAGTCGTTGGCGTGCCCATCCAAGTAA
>JANMJN010000005.1:0-2769 GCA_031371355.1 Saprospiraceae bacterium | reverse complement strand
GGTGATTTTACTGAATCAGATTTCGCACGCCGGTATGTCTTTTATAAACAACTCGATGATTCATTGGCTTTATTACCCAAAAATGATTTGTCTTTTAATCAGCAAATCAACCTCGAATTGTTGCGTTTTACTTTGCAAAATGAGCTAAAAGAGTTTGAATTTCATCACTATCGGAATCCCATATTAAGTGATGAAAGTTTTCATACTTTTTTCGCATCCATTCCATCACGTGTTAATGGCTCAGAAAAAGAGCTATTAGAGTATCTATTAAAACTCCGTGATTTTCCACGTTTTGTACATGAACATTTACAATTGATACGCAGCGGGTTGGCTGAAGGCATCGCACAACCTGCTTACATCATCGAGGGTTTGCGTCCTTCGTGGGAGTTGCACATTGTTAGTGACCCCTCAGTATCCGTATTTTTCAAACCGTTTATTAACAAACCCCATAATATTGCTGACACAACTTGGGTGCAATTGGTTAATACCGCCAAAAAACGCATCATGGGAGATGTTGTGCCAACATATCAAGACCTAAAAACTTTTTTTGAAAAAGAGTATTTGCCCAAAGCGCGAAAGCATGCAGGTGTCGGTGCCAGTTTCCCGAACGGACAGGCTTACTACCAGCAACGTGTACAACATTTTACCTCCACTTCTATGACTGTTGAGGAAGTACATCAATTGGGACTAAAAGAAGTAGCACGCATCGAAGGCGAAATGCAAACAGTTATGACCGAAGTGGGTTTTAAAGGTAGCCTTCAAGCTTTCATTCAAAAACTGCGCACCGACCCTCAATTTTATCCAAAAACAGCTGATGAACTGCTGCAACGTGCCGCTTGGCTTGCAAAAAAAGCAGAGGCGGGTTTGCCAGCCTTGTTTGGCAAACTACCGCGTCAACCGTTCACCGTAGCTCCTGTCCCCGATTTTCTGGCACCCAGCTATACAGGCGGTCGTTATGTCGGTGCGCCTATCAAAAGTAAATCCGCAGGTACATATTGGGTCAATACCTACAATTTATCAAGCCGCCCCTATTATGTCCTCGAATCGTTGACACTCCATGAAGCCGTTCCAGGTCATCACCTTCAAATGGCATTAGCGCAAGAACTGACCGATTTGCCTCGTTTTCGACAAAATCTTTACGTCAATGCTTTTGGCGAAGGGTGGGGTCTCTATTCTGAATATTTGGGCTATGAGATGGGTTTTTACAAAGACCCATACAGCCGATTTGGTCGGTTGACCTACGAAATGTGGCGTGCTTGTCGTCTTGTCGTGGATACAGGCATCCATGGTTACGGTTGGTCACGTGAGAAAGCTGTTGATTATTTGGCAAACCATACGGCGCTATCCATGCACGAAGTGAATACTGAAATTAATCGCTATATTTCATGGCCTGGTCAAGCATTGAGTTACAAAATTGGCGAAATCAAAATCAAAGAACTTCGCCAACGCACAGAAAAACGGCTCGGCAGCCAGTTTGATATTCGCGCCTTTCATGACCTCGTATTGTCGCAAGGCAGTCTAACGCTTTCCCTTTTGGAGACATTGGTGGATGGTTTTAAGCGTTAAACATTTGCCCATTCTTTAAAACAATAATCTTTTATCAAATAAACTAACTTTTACTTCTATATTCGGACAAAGTCCCTATCTTTGCGCGTCTTTTTCAGGGAAAGACCGTTTTTAATAAAAATATAAAAAACAAAGAAAAAAAAATCCGAAATGGAAAGTTTTAAATTAACAGCTACAATCCGCGAAAACGTGGGTAAAGCTGCTTCAAAAGTAGTGCGTCACAGCGATGCTATCCCGTGTGTTATGTACGGTGGTGGCGAGACAGTTCACTTTACCACAACATGGTCTGATGTCCGTCACCTTGTTTTCACACCCGATTTCAAAACGGTTGAAGTAACAGTTGGCGATGCGACACATAAAGCCATCGTTAAAAATGTACAGTTTCATCCAGTGAGTGAAAAGATCCTTCACATGGACTTTTTGAAACTCATTCCAGGTAATCCAATCAAAGTTATCCTTCCTTTGCGTTTACGTGGTACATCACCGGGTGTTAAATTGGGTGGTAAATTGCTACAAAGTATCCGTAAAATCAGCGTTAAATGCTTGCCTGAAACATTGGTTGACCAATTAACTCTTGATATTTCAAAATTGGATTTAGGTCAATCTGCTCGTGTTCGCGATATTGATGCTGTCGAAGGCATTGAAGTTTCTATGTCGCCGGCGATACCAGTTGTGATGATTGAGATTCCGCGTGCAATGCGTGCAGCAGCAGCAGCAGAAGCGAAAGCAGCAGCAGGTCCGAAGAAGAAAAAATAATCAAAACCTTTGGTTTTGAGAATATATTAAGAGGCTGTCCTTTTGGGGATAGCCTCTTTTTTTTACACCCCTCAGTAAGTCATCAATTATTTTCATTTGTCATCTTTACAAGTCGAGATTTCTCGTTTAGCTATATACAATTGTTTATGATTTGTCTTTGAAACATGAAAACCAGAAGGGTCAATATCGCGCCGAAAATGTGTTTCTGTATAATCACCATGTAGTTCAACAACGAGCACTTGAACTTTAGATAGCCAAGCGGCGGCATCTTTCAAAACTTCTTTCTCTGCGCCTTCAATATCCATTTTCAATAAATCAATACGTTCGATTTTCAAATCTTCTATGATTTTGGGCAATGTCAAAGCAAGCACTTCTGTCTCTTTACCCCCCTCAGTATCAATGTTGTTTTTTTGATTAAATACATGAACGTTATAGCCTACCTCATTA
>JANMJN010000001.1:0-3139 GCA_031371355.1 Saprospiraceae bacterium | reverse complement strand
AGTGATTTTCATCACAAAAAATATACGATTCTATGGCTACACTCAAACTCGTTCAACGGCTTGACAAAATTAATAAAGTTGGCGAAGCCCCTATTTTCTTGCGCGTTACCAAAGATAGAAAAACCAATTTTATTGGTTTAGAAGTTCGACTAAAACCTGAATTGTGGGATGCGGACAAACAAAAAGTCAAACGGGGGTACCCGAATTCTACTCGCCTAAATGCCTATTTACTGAAAAGGATTTCAGAAGCAACAGATTTAACGCTCGAATCTGAAACACAACGTAAATCGTTGAACACTAAAGACATTAAACTCGTCTTGATTGGTGTTGTTACATCTGTTAGTTTTTTTGAATTTGCCGAAGCTTATGCTTTGAAATTTGAACAAAAAGGACAAATCTCGTCATATAAACGATATAAATACACGATTGAAAAAATTAAAAAGTTCGTCAAACATAAGTCGTTAGCGATTCAAGATATTAATGTTGATTTCTTGAAGAACTATGAGAAATATGTACGAGAGACTTTGGGAAATAAACAAAACACGATTCATGCCAATATGCGGGTTATTCGCCGTATCATCAACTTAGCCATCAACGATGATATTCTGCCTCTTGACAAAAATCCATTCATCAAGTATAAATTCGAAAGTGCTAAAACAGAAAAAGTCTTTTTGACCGAAGACGAAATTCTCTCTTTTGAAAACTTGGAGTTGAAATTATCGAGCATGAAGGACGTACATCGAGATATTTTCGTTTTTGCGACGTATGCTGGTGGGCTAAGGATTTCTGATATTTATTTACTTAAATGGAAACATTATGATGGCATCCGTATTCTGATGACGACCAAAAAAACAGAATCAATGGTGTCTATCAAACTGCCACAAAAAGCGATTGGCATCATTGAGAAATACAAAAAGATAGATGCGAAGCTCGAAGATTTTATGTTTCCATTGCTCGATAATGAAGCCAATTATGAGGATGCTCGGACTTTGCACAACCACATATCTTCTGCAACAGCTTATGCGAATAAAGATTTGAAGGTTTTAGCCAAATCAGCAGGGATTGATAAATCTTTCAGCTTTCACTCTTCGAGACATACTTGGGCTACTCGGGCTTTGCGAAAGGGTATGCGTATAGAATATGTGTCGCGTCTAATGGGTCATGCGTCTATAAAAACAACACAGATTTATGCCAAAATAGTCAATGAAGAATTGGATAATGCAATGGAGGTTTTTGATAATTGAGCAGCTGCCTTTTCATCTTTTTTCATTTCTAAAAATCATCAATGAGTTCCTCATTGGTGATTTTTTTTTGGCTTTTTTTATGTTTTTTTGACTTTACTGATTTTTCAAAGTGCATTATAGCGCAATAGAGCGCAAAGTTTATCATACGAGAAAAATAAATACAAAAAAATTTGGAGAGTATTGTTGGTAGGAGTATTTTTGAAACAAACTATTTCATATTATTTGTTTTTGTTTTAATTTTATGAAACAAATTATTTTAGTATAATCAAATTTTTTAATCAAAAATCACTTTCAATGAGTCATGCTGTAATCCTTACAACCGAGCAGTTTGAGACCCTTGTTCAGCGTATCGATTCGCTACAAACACTCATCACCGAACAAAAACAGAGTCCACCCGACCGTGTTGTGGACAATCAAGATTTTTGTCGGATGATGAAAGTATCCAAACGAACAGCCCAAAAGTGGCGAGATGAGGGGGTGATTCCCTTTCAACACATTGGGCGAAAAATCTACTACAGTGCTGTTGATATTGATGCTGTTTTGGCTAAAAATGTCATCAATAGGAAACGAATCAATCGAAAAAGCTGATGTTGAAACCGCATAAAATCGCAGCAAATATTTGAACGTACAGAGAGAATACTAACCATATTTTTCAATTTAAAAAAAGTAAATTTTTCACAATGAGCGAACTACTATCTATCCTAAGTGCCGAGGGCAAAAGCATCAATTCTGCCGAACTGAAAACCATTATCAACCATATTCGCCATGGTCTGTACAAGTTCAAAATTGAACGTATCCGTGACCTCAACCGATTAGGCAAAGCCGCCGAAATGGAAGGACAACTGATGTCTTTGCCGTCTTTTATGCCTGCGGGTCGGTTTGAATTGACCGCCACGACGGAATATTTGGCGCATTATTCCGAATTGGTGGCGTTGGAAATTCCTTATCTGCCACTCGGACAGCGCAATTTTCTACATGAACGCATCATTCAAGAGTCGTTTACACGCGCTTGTTTCCTCAATCCTTTAGCAAGTGCTTGGATTGTTTTGGTGCAAGTGGAAGCCTCAAAATATGCCCATGCGCTGTTATTTGACGCCGTCCGTCAACATTATATGCAACTTTTGGGTGCAGAAATAACCGACAGAGGGCGCAAAATCAGCCATTCCTGTGCTTATTCTTATGACCCAATGGCTTTTTATACCGACGATGCCGTACCCTTTCGCATGACTCGTTTGACTGCAATGGCGTTGCGTTAAACAGCTTCTGCTCGGGGATTTTTCGAAGATTTCCCGAACAGAAAACATCTAAATATTCATCTCTAAACTCTAAATTTTCAAATAACATGCAATTATCCATCTTCAAAAATGGGCAACTCGTCGAGTCTGCCCCCCTCAGTACTATTGTCGCTTTGATACAGGGTGACAGCTATAAAGAACTTTTAGCAGAGATTTTGCACCTTCAAAGCAGGGGTAAACGCGAAGAAATGAAGCAATTATACCGCACTTTGCCGCATTTTACTCCTTCGGGCGATTTCAAAGACAAATGTCGCGTGGAACGTTTGCGCACCTATTCGGGGCTTATCATGCTCGATGTCACCCATGTCCCAACAGAGTATATGGGCATTGTAAAAGAGCTTATCGAGACCGACTCGTTTACGCATGTCTCCTATGTGACTTTGAACAACACGGGTTTCAAAATCATTGTCAAAACGGATGCAACCATCAAAAATCATCGGGCAGTGTATGCTGATTTGCGGAAATATTTTCTCGCCAAACTCGATGATTATTACCTGGATATTGACCCTGATGGCGATGCCGTGGAAAAAATCACCTTGTTGATGCACGACAAATATATTTTTGTCAACGAGGATGCTGAAACCTATATCTACCACCCCC
>JANMJN010001372.1:0-8774 GCA_031371355.1 Saprospiraceae bacterium | reverse complement strand
TACCGAACCAAGAACGGTGGACTATCGGGCAAATGTCCAAGATATTGCCACGTATTTACATATTTTGATGAATGATGAGGCTTTGCGCGACACTATCGGCAAATCGGCGCGGGAACATGTTGTCGCGCAGTTTGATTATCGGGTTGTGGCGAGACGGTTTGTGCAGCTTATGACGGATAAGTTGGGTTTAAAATAGTGTAATATACATTTACGAAATCTTTAAGATTTCGTAAATGTTCGTTACCTCCCTCAGTATTTCACCCATTTTCATCAAATTATTCAATCAAAACGCTCAAACCATGCAAAAAATAGACAAACAAGAAATAGAAGCCGCCAAAAAAGCCGCCCTCGAAGTATTACTACATAATGCACATGGTCCTTTTCATGGATTGCCAAGAACTGCGGGTTGGGGTTATCCCGAACCTTACACGCGGGATTTGCTGTTTTCTATTTTAGGTATTGCTGTTTCTAAAAATCAAGTGTTAATAGACAGTATTCGACGTGTTTTGGAAACATTAGCCAAAAATCAGACAGAAAAAGGGCATATCACTTCATTGGTGCATGACAAAGACGACCGTGGTTCAAGCGACTCCACGCCGTTGTTTTTGTTGGCAACAGGCATTTTTAGAAAAATGACGGGCGAAACCGCTTTCCTTCACGATGCTGTTGAAAAAGCACTCACTTGGATGTCGTATCAAAGTCCTTCTGACAGGCATTTAGTCGCGCAACAACCCACAAGCGATTGGCGCGACGAACAATGGGTGATTGGTTATGGTCTATTTGTCAATACATTGGTTTATAGCTATTTACGAATATTAGGACTCGATGAAAAGGCGGACAAAATGCACAAAGAAATGAGTCGTTTTACGATTACAGGCGGTGTCATGCACGATCATGTTCACGAAGGTCTTGTCGTAAAACACAAGCCTTATTATGCTTTTTGGTCTTACAAAGTCCATAGTAGTGAACGATTTGATTTGTTGGGCAACAGTCTTGCGATTCTTTCGGGCATCGCGTCGCCTTCTCGAGCAGACGACATGGTGTCTTGGATAGAAGCCGAATGTGCGCATATGAGAGAAAGTGGTGAATTGTGCCTTGATTTGCCGCCTAATTTTTTCCCATACACACATCCTGAAGACCCTGATTGGCACTCGCGGTATGCCCAATTCAACAATCCTGGCGACTATCACAATGGCGGTATCTGGCCCTTTATCTGCGGCTTTTATGTGGCTGCTTTGGTGGCAGCTAAAAGATATAAACTCGCTGAAGAAAAGCTCATGGCATTGACTCATGCTATAAAGTTGTCAAATACTGAGGGGGTCTCTTTTGGCTTTAATGAATGGATAAAAGCTCAAACAGGCAAACCAATGGGACAGGATTGGCAAACTTGGAGTGCCGCTTTGTACTTGTTTGCGGCGAAATGTGTGGAGGAAAAACAAACGCCTTTCTTTGATGCAATACGAAAATAGGGGTTTAATACACACCGCCACATTGAGCACATAGCTTTTTTACAAAAAGACCATGTGCTCAATGTGGCGGTGTTAAAATATAAAAAGTAAAAAAATGACAATGACCGCCACATCTTCTGTAAAAAAACTGCTGCTCTTTTTCCTTGTGTTTGCAGGGTTGTATTATACCAAAGCGTTTCTAATCCCACTGTCTATTGCGGGTATTTTAGTCACGCTCTTTTTACCTTTTTGTCATTGGATGGAAAGGAAGGGATTGTCCAAAGGTTTGGCGGCTTTTGCTTGTCTTTTAACTTTAGTGCTGCTTATAGCATCACTTTTTACCCTTGTTGGATGGAAATTTTCGGGATTAATCACCGATGTTACGCTTATAAAACAAAAACTAATTGAGTCGTTTGACAAGATTCAACAATATATTCTCAGTCATTTAGGTATTTCCGTCGAGGAACAATCCCAAATACTCAAAGAAGAACAACCTTCTATCAGTGGCATTATGCAAATGATGTTAGGTTCGGTGACAGCTCTATTCACGAATCTTATTTTAGTATTGGCGTATGTTTTCTTTCTATTGTATTATCGCGGTCATATCAAAAACTTTCTGCTCAAATTAACTGCGCCTGCTCAACGTTCTGAAATGGAACAAGTTATTGCAACGTCCACTTTTGTTTCGCAACAATATCTATTAGGACTTTTTAAAATGATAGTCTGTTTATGGGTGATGTACGGTATTGGTTTTAGCATTATTGGTGTCCAAAACGCGTTGTTTTTCGCGATTCTATGTGGTTTATTAGAAATTGTGCCTTTTGTTGGCAATATCACAGGCACAACATTGACGGTTATAGTAGCTGCAGTGCACGGTGGAAATTTCACTTTGTTGGGCGGCATTGTCATAACTTATGGTATTGTTCAATTCATTCAAGGGTGGTTTTTAGAACCTTTGATAGTGGGTCCGCAAGTTAAAATAAATCCGTTGTTTACTATTATTGCCTTAGTGCTTGGCGAGCTTGTTTGGGGCATTCCTGGAATTATTCTGGCTATTCCTATCACGGCAATTTTTAAAATCATTTGTGACCATATCGAATCTCTCAAACCTTATGGGTTTTTGATTGGCGAAGTTGAAACGGTGAAAACAGAACAAAGCTTTGTCGAAAAGATAAAAAATATTTTTGGTTGACCCCCCTCAGTATTTGACCTTAGTAATTAGGCTAAAATTAATGTCCAAAAGATAGAGTTTGACAAAACGGAAAGATTTTAATTGTTGCTAAACGAGGAATGTGTGAAAGATGTAACAAATTAACAATATTGTGTAACACTTAACCTTTGAAAGATATTCACCTTTGCATCGTAATGATTCAGTTACACATAAAAATACAAATAAGAATGAAAAGTTCAATTTTAGCTCTAGCCGCATGTACATTTATCGGAAGCTCATTTTTAACAAGTTGCACGACGCCTGCCGAAAAGGTTGACAACGCCCAAACGAATGTCGTTGAGGCAAAAAAAGACTTAGCTCTTGCCAATCAAGAATACTTGGCGGAAATCGAAATCTACAGGAAAGAAGAAGCAAACAAAATCACAGCCAATGAACAAAGTATTGCAGACTTCAAAGCACGTGTTGCAAAAGAAAAGAAAGAAGTTAAAGCCGATTACGAAAAACAAATTGCTGAATTGGAACAAAAAAACTCGGACATGAAAAAGAGATTGGACGTGTACAAAGCTGATAGTAAAGAGCAATGGGTGAAATTCAAAACTGAATTTGGTGCAGATATGGATAACTTGGGTAAAGCATTTAAAGGCTTTACAATTAAGGATAAGAAATAATACACATCACGTTCGAGATACTCTTAAATTGAACAGCCTTTATGTTCGGGGAAATTTTAAATTTCCCCGAACAGGGTGTTCAACCCAAAAACAAACCATTTGTCACTAAAAATCTAATCAAATTACTATAATGACAAACGAAACGGAATGGTCAATTGACCCAGCGCACAGCCATATTTCATTTAATGTCAGGCATCTAATGATTTCGCAAATTAGAGGGTGTTTTGAATCGTATGATGCCAATATTTACACAACAAATAAAGATTTTACAACTGCCAATATTGATGTGTGGATAGATGCAGCTTCGGTGACAACAAGAGATAATAAACGTGATGAGCATCTGAAAAGTGCAGATTTCTTTGATGTTGAAAACCACAAGCAAATAACATTCACCTCAAATACCATTGGGAAGTTAGTTTGTTGTGGTAATCATGAGTTGTGGGGAGAATTAACCATAAAGGGGATTGCCAGACTCGTCAAATTAGAAGTACAATTTGGCGGCTTGGTCAACGACCCGTGGGGCAATGAGAAAGCAGGATTTACTATGATTGGAAAAATAAATAGAAGTGATTGGGGATTGAAGTGGAATGCTGCCCTTGAAACAGGCGGCTTATTGGTGAGCGAGGAAGTAACGATTTCATGTGATATTGAACTCACAAAAGTCAATCAAAAAGATGAGAATATGGCATTGGTTTTTGCTGATGCCGCCATAAAATAAAGATAAAAGTGTGTCCTTTTATAATCGTTAGGTGGCATCTATTATAATATTTAGATGCAACCTTTTTTTTTACCCCCTCAGTATTTTTCACTAAATAAATAAATGAGATCATGGAAAAAGCAAAAAATTTAGGCATTTGGATGGATCATGCGAGTGCTCACTTAATAGAATGTTCAAATGAGCAAAATGAACCGAAAACAATTGAATCAGAATTTACGCACGACGAAAAAGTGAGCAGCTTAAATGATAGAGGTGAGAAACATATGCACGTTAAAGAGCAACACCGACAAGCGAGCTATTACAAAAAATTGGGCGAAGAGATTATAAATTATGAAGGAGTCCTCCTGTTTGGACCGACCAATGCAAAAGTTGAGTTGTTCAATGTTCTAAATGCTGATCGTCGGTTTGCAAATATAAAAATTGACGTGCAACAAGCAGATAAGATGACAGAAAATCAAGAACAGGCTTTTGTAAGGGGTTATTTTGCAAAATAAAAGCTTTTAAAGCGGGTTCTCCGACTTGTTTTGGGAACTTTCATATGCCACCAAAATGCATAACACCCCCTCAGTATTTTGGGTATTGTTGTACCTCGTTCCCGGTATAGAATCATTTCAATTTTAAAAAAAGATAAGATGAAACCAAAAATTGGTATTACAGAAAAAAACTTACACAAAAGTATTGGTTTGCTGTCAACTATTCTATCGGATGAGATGACGTTATATGTCAAAACAAGAAAATTTCACTGGAACGTGTCGGGTGATAGTTTTATGGAACTCCACAAATTGTTCCAAAGCCAATACACCGAACTGGAAGAAGTTATTGATGAAATTGCTGAACGCATCAACAAATTGGGCAGTAAAACCATCGGTACCATGAAAGAATTTATGGAACAGACGAGGCTCAAGGAATCGCCTAATTCATATCCATCGCAAAAAGACATGATGAAGGAATTGTTGAGCGATCACGAATCGGTAATTGTTGAGTTAAGAAAAGATATTGAAACCTCCACCGAACTTAATAAAGATGCGGGTACTACAGATTTCCTGACAGGTATAATGCAACAGCACGAAACGACCGCTTGGAAACTGAGAAGATATTTAAGTAGTTGATAAAGGATAGTGGATAAAGTTATAATTATACACTGTAAACTATAAACTATTTAAGATGTGAGAATTATGTAATTTTAATAAAAAATTGTGTAACACTTAATCGCTGAAATGTACCCACTTTTGTATTCTAATAGTTTAGCAATTATATAGTATTTAGGTACAACATTCAAATTAGTTGAAACTATATTTCTTTTTGAAGATATATAGCTGTTTTAGTTGGTTAGTAACATATTTCACGAAAATGAATGGTTTTAACTAATTTGAGTGTTGTTTTTTAACAAAAAAAACGTTTTTCTTTTCGCATAAATAATGTCTCAAATATACATATTACAATCATATACATTCGATTAACTGCGGAAGAGATATACCATCTTTACCGCATTTTTTTTGCTAAATATTCAGGTTATGAATCGTCACAAAACGCCCTTCGAGATGAAAGATTTAAGTATGTTGTTTCACGAAACTTTTAAAGAATGGAATAATAAAGACCCATTCAGACAAAGTGCCGTAATTGCTTATTATGCCATTTTTAGTATGCCTGGATTACTGGTGCTTATCATCACCATTGCAGGTTATTTCTTCGGGCATGATACAGTGAATCAAAATATATTGGCACAAGTCGCCAGTACATTGGGTGCGGACACAGCTGCATCAATAGAAGATATGTTGATAAAGGTAAGTCAAGCAAAATCAACACTTTCGGGATCAATCATAGGTATCTCGACCATTCTTGTCGGTTCGACGGGTGTTTTTGTAGAACTGCAAAAGACATTTAATACGATATGGGAAGTTAAAGTCGTGGTCAAAAGAGGTATTATACCTATTCTTAAAGCAAGGCTTTTTTCCTTTGGACTCATTCTCGCAATTTCTTTTCTTTTAATCATTTCACTTGTTGTTTCCACTGCGTTGGCGGCTATGAACAACTGGATTAAAGTAGATTCGTCGGAATGGATGATAGCCTTTCTGCAAGTTTTTAATTTTATTATTTCATTAGTCGTCATTTCCACCCTGTTCGGTTTGATGTTCAAAATCTTACCTGATGCAAAAATCGAGTGGCAACATGTCTGGTTAGGTTCGCTCGTAACAGGATTATTGTTTACGTTAGGTAAAACAGGCTTGTCTTTTTATTTTGGCAAAGCAGAACCAGCCTCTGCTTATGGGGCAGCAGGCTCTATCATATTAATGTTGTTATGGGTATCGTATTCATCCATGATCTTGTTTTTTGGTGCAGAATTTACTGCCGCTTATGCCAAAATGTATTGTGCTAAAGTACCACCTTCCGACATTGCACGCGTTGACAAGCAATAGAGGAACGTAGAATAAACAAGATACCCGTTTTTAATACATAGGTACATATGTTTAAATGGTTTGGTGCAAATACACCCCACATTGAGGTCAAAATGTCTCACATCTGCCGCATCTGAATACACACAGCGATGGAATAACTTTTTTGAACTAATCAATGTATCTGGTAATGTGTGAATCATGTAATTTATTTCAAAAATTGTGTAATGCTTATTTTGATTAACAGACTCACCTTTGCATCATAAATAAATTACTTCACTTATAAAAACGATTAAGATGAAAAAACTAACAGCAGCTATTATGTCAACATGCCTTATGTTCACTTTGATGTCAACACCATTGAATGCAACAATCATTGAAAATGCAACACCCGTTTCAACACCCGCAACGCTTAGCGCAGCAGAAACGAATACATTAACCGTGCGATTACAGGAAATCAAAAGCATGGATAGGTCAAATATGAGTTCGTCTGAAAAGAGAGCATTGCGCAATGAAACACGCTCGATAAAGAAACAACTCAATGGTGGTGTATATCTTTCCGTAGGTGCCATTATTATTATTGCTTTGCTTTTGATTCTCTTACTTTGAATCATTCATATTTATGTCCCATTTATTCTTTAAACAATTGATTTAGGAATCCTCTCGAATCACATTCAAACAATTAAAATTAAACAAAAACGATTATGAAAAAAATACTTTTTTCTCTTATGATGTTAGGTGCTTTTGCTATGGGTTGTAAAAACACACAAAAGGCGCAAACAGACAAGACCACGGAGGCTGCCAAAACAGACAAAAAAGGCATGAATAAGACCCAAAAGGGTGCTGTCATTGGTGCCTCGTCGGGAGCTGTCATCGGGGCTATCATTGGCAACAATAATAACAATACAGCATTGGGTGCTATCTTAGGTGCAGCCGTCGGGGGTACTGTGGGGGTCGTTATTGGTAACAAAATGGACAAGCAAGCTCAAAAAATGGAGGCAGATTTAGGTAAAACGGCAACTGTAGAACGGGTTGGCGAAGGTATTAAGTTGACATTCAACAGTCAATTATTATTTGACTTCGGCAAAACGGAATTGAAGGAATCTAACAAGACGGATTTGCAAAAATTTGCAAAAACCTTGAATGAATACCCAGATACCGATTTGCTTATCGTTGGACATACCGATAATGTTGGTTCCGAGTCATTCAATCAAAATCTATCTGAAAAACGGGCAGCAGCCGTCTCTAATTACCTTTCTTCTTTGGGTGTTGGCAATAACAGACTTAAAATTGAAGGTAAAGGCGAAATTCAACCTGCCGCATCAAACGAAACTGAAAGCAGTCGTTCACAAAATCGCCGCGTCCAAATTGCAATTTATGCAAATTCAAAAATGAAGGCGGAAGCAGCACAAGAAACGAAAAACTAAAAGTGAAAAGTAGGGCTTCCACATGTCTCTTTTAGTTTTGCACTTTACACTAAAATTACCCCTCAGTAATTTCTATAAAAACAATGATTTCTAATGCGTTGCAAGATGAATAAATCAAACGCCACGCAGAACTTTTCCTAACAATTATAAAAAATAAAATTCTATGAAAACGATGCAAATGCATGTTTCGGTTTTAGCCATAATGGTGTCCCTATTTTTGATCCCCTCAGTATCTGATGCGCAAACTCAGTTTGGCATCCGTGCGGGATTGAACGCAAGCAATGTCTCTTTTAAAAGTTTGCCGAATAAAAGCGAACGGTTTGGCTATCACGTTGGTGTTTTCGCCGATGTGCCTATTTCGCCTGGTTTTGTGTCCATACAACCAGAAATAAGCTATTCAACGCAAGGGACAGCCTTCAAGCCAGCCAATGAGCGTCAAACTTTGAACTTAAATTATGTTGATTTATTCTTGCCCGTTGCTTTTAAGTTGAGTATGTTTGATTTACAAGTCGGACCGTTTGCTTCATACATGACTTCTAAACCCGACTATACTTATTACAGTGACAACAAGGTCTATGTAAATGGTTTTAAGAAGTATGATGTCGGTCTAACAGGCGGTTTGAGTATGAATATCAACAAGTTGATGATTGGTCTTCGATACAATCAAGGGTTTGTAGATATAACAGAAGATAATGCGCGCGTCATTCTGGGTAGTGGCAAAAATGCAGTCGGTCAAGTTTCTGTGGGATATAAGTTTTGAAAAAGATTTATAATCCATACATGAACATTTGAATAGCGGGGGGGGTAATTATGTCTCTCCCGCTTCTTTTTTTATTTTTTCATCTTAAATCAAAATCATGAAAAATTTATATAGGCATACCGAAACCATTTTTGAGAAACTAACCGCTGTAGCAACGACAATACTCGGCAGCTCGTTCACTTTTATATT
>JANMJN010001370.1:0-2260 GCA_031371355.1 Saprospiraceae bacterium | reverse complement strand
ACGCGCATCAAAAGTCCTGCTTTGTTTTCGGTAAAAACACTAAGCGTGTATTGTTTTATATCGTTCATAATCAATTCTTTATATTATTGTTGAAAATACTGAGGGGTCATAATTCTTTCAAAATGTCTAAAAACTCATTGATTTTCAATAAGTTAATTTCTGGAAAACCCAATGTCAAAAGTATATTGTAATGTCTATCGTCACTAACCAAATAGTGAACACCCGCAGAAATCGCACAATCAGCAAATTTATCATCATCGGCATCATTTTCAATTAAAAGAAAACGGTAATAAATATCAATGCGATGAACGTTGGGTAAAATATCAAGTACTTCAAGAAACATATCCGCCGTTTCTTTATCGAAAATTTCTATAATTTTCTCCTCATATTCTAATAAAATATCCGTAGTGACTGCAATTTCAAAGTCGCCATTCATCAATTTATCAATGATGATGCGATTGCGCGATTTTCGAGCAATAGAAGCAAGGATAACATTTGTATCCAATACAAACAAAAGCGGCTTTTTATATGTCGCCATTGACAATCCGCTTTAATGTATTTTCATCATAGCCTTTTTCTTCCCAAATTTTGTCAGCACGGTCACGGGCTTTGTCCATCAAAAACCGCGCAATTACAAAGCGCAATTCTTTTAGGTATTCTTCGGGAAGTTGCAAGGCGAACACTTTGAGCAATTCGACTTGCATATTTGTCAAAGTTGGCTGAACAGATTCTGGATTTAATTGAACCATTTTTTCTTTATTTTTAGACAAATATAACCAAATTCCTATCAAATACTGAGGGGGCTACTCCAAAACTATCTCACTCACACTCGCACCCGCAGGCACCATTGGAAACACATTTTCTTCTTTTTCAACCATCACATGCAGCAAAAAAGGTCCTTCATAAGCCAGCATTTCAGCAACAGCAGCTTTTAGTTCTGATGTTTTCGTGATTTTCTTAGCTTTTATACCAAAACCTTCAGCAATCATGCAGAAATTCGGATTTTTCAATTCCACTGACGAATACCGTTTTTCAAAAAACAACTGCTGCCATTGACGCACCATGCCGAGGAATTCATTGTCGAGAATAACAATTTTCGCACGAACATCCCATTGAGAAAAACAGCCCAATTCCTGCAAAGTCATTTGAAAACCACCATCTCCAATGAAAGCCACGACTTCTTTATCTGGATACGCTAATTTTGTACCCAATGCCGCTGGCAATGCAAAACCCATTGTTCCAGCGCCGCCTGAATTGACCCATTGATTGATGTGTTTCCACTCATAATAACGGGCGGCATACATTTGGTGTTGACCGACATCAGAAACAACCAACGCCTCGCCATTGGTTTGACGACTGACTTCGCGGACGACTTGACCCATACGTATTTCTTCGCCCCCCTCAGTATTCAAGGCTGTCGCGATGACTTTTTCATATTCTTTTTGGTCACAAGCCCGAAATTCAGCGAGCCATTCTGGATACGTTCTCTCGTTGACCAAAAGTAAAAGCATCTCCAATGCCCGTTTGGCATCACTGTTAATCGCAACTGTTGTCGGTACATTTTTATTGATTTCGGCAGGGTCAATCTCAATATGAATGACTTTTGCTTGTGTTGCAAAGCGGGATAAATCACCCGTTACACGGTCATCGAAACGCATACCGATGGCAATGAGGACATCACATTCGTTGCATTTGATGTTCGCGCCATAGTTGCCGTGCATACCGAGCATGCCCGCATTCAATGTATCGTCATGCGACAAACAACCCAAACCATGTAGGGTATGTCCTACAGGAATCCCCGTTTTATGTACAAATTCACGGAAAATGTCTTGTGCATCGGCAATTTGAATGCCGTGACCTGCGAGTATATAAGGTTTTTTAGCTGTATTTATTAAGTCCGCTGCAGCTCTGATGTCTTCTAATTTAGGTTTTGGATTTGGATAATAGCTGCGTACTGAGGGGTTGCGGGTGTATCCTTCGTATTCAAATTTCTCAACTTGTGCTGTCCTCGTTACATCAATCAAAACGGGACCGGGGCGCCCTGTGTTTGCCACATAAAAAGCCTTGGCGAAAGCGGCAGGGATATCCGCCGCATTTGTAATTTGAATACTCCATTTTGTTACTGGAAATGTGCAACCCAGTATATCTGTCTCTTGAAAAGCATCCGTTCCAAGCAAATTGCCACGTACTTGACCTGATATACACACCAAAGGCGTAGAATCGAGCATCGCATCACCCAAACCCGTAATCAAATTCGTTG
>JANMJN010001355.1:0-2303 GCA_031371355.1 Saprospiraceae bacterium | reverse complement strand
CATCTTTCAAAACCACCGAGCCATCATCTGGCAAATGGTCTCTCAACCAAGCCATATCGTGGCTGTGCAATGCCGTTCCAGAAATCATTCGGAAGGTATGGGCATTTATTTGAGTTATCGTCACATCACTTTCAATACCGCCACGTGAGTTGAGCATTTGGGTATAGGTGACATGACCCGCGCCTTTATTGACGGTATTGGCACATAAATGCTCTAAAAAAGCAGGCGCTCCCAACCCTGAAATTTCTATTTTTGAAAAAGAAGACTCGTCATAAATACCAATTGTTTCTCTTGTTGCCACCCCCTCAGTAACAATGGCTGTACTCCAGTTTTTTCCTGCCCAACCTGTCGGTCTGAGATATTCAAATGCAGCGTTTTCATTACAAGCATAATAATTGACCCGTTCCCAACCCGATTTTTCACCAAAAACAGCCTGATGCTGTTGATGCCACGAGTAAGCTGAACTCATTTTCAAAGGTCGCCCAGCTTGTCTGTCATCGCCTGGATAGCGAATATCGTAGTACGATTCATAGTTTTCAATAACTCTTGCTAATGTATAAGACGTTGATTTATATTGCGAACCAAAGCGGCGGATATCCATTTCCCACAAGTCCATCGTGGGCGAACCATCAAGCAGCCAAGCAGCCATTTCTCTGCCCACGCCACCTGCTCCTGCAATGCCATGCGCACAAAAACCTGCAGCCACATAAAAACCTTTAACTTGTGTGGGTCCTAAACAAAACTCATTATCAGGTGTAAAAGCCTCCGGTCCATTGATAACGGTGCGTATCGGGGCAGTTTCCATAGCAGGCACACGCATCGCTGAATTAATGGAAATTTCTTCCAATCTTGACCAATCTTCAGAGAGCAATTTGCCATTAAAATCTGGAGGAACTTCATCGAGTAAGGCATTATTTAAAAATGCTGGTGCAGACTGCCTTTCATAGCCACCCATCACAAGCCCTGCCCCATCTGGGCGATAATACACTAAATGGTCAGGATCGCGCAAAGTAGGTATTATCGCCTCCCCTTTCGCTACTTTTCTGAACGCTGCCGTTACCAAATATTGATGACTCATAGGTATTATCGGCACTCTAACACCAACCATTCGCGCAATTTCAGGCGTATAAAGTCCGCAAGCGGCGACAACCATTTCCGCTTCAATAACACCTTTGTCTGTCGTAATTGATGTAATGTGATTGTTTTTTGTATTAATGGCTGTTACTCGCGTTTGTTGGTATATTTTAACACCCATTCTTCTGGCTTCTTTGGCAAATGAATGGCATAAAAGGCTGGGGTCTAAATAACCATCCGTAGGCAAGTAAGTCGCTGCCAACACTTTGTCTGTGGACATCAAGGGGAATAGATCTTGTGCCTCTTTGGGTGAAATTTCTTGTAAAGGCAAACCGAAAGTGGTCGCCCAACCCACTTGTCGTTTCAGTTCTTGAACCCGTTCAGGCGTACAAGCTAATCGGATGCCGCCACATTCCACCCAACCGGGGTCTGTCTCAAAATCACACGCTAAATCCCTGTATAGCTGGGCACTATACATCATCATAGAAGTCAATGTGACTGAACCCCTCAGTTGTCCGACAAGACCTGCCGAATGAAAAGTTGAGCCGCTTGTCAGTTCGCTGCGTTCAAGGATAACGACATCTGTTTCACCTCTCAAAGCCAAATGGTAAGCGATAGATGTACCCGCCACGCCGCCGCCAATAATGACAATTCTTGTTTTAGTTGGTAAATTCGTCATATAAATAGGATCTTATTTTAGATTTTTCAATACCGTTTCATAACGGCTTTCCTCAAATTCAGGTAAAACAGACTGCCATTTTCTCAGACCCCATGTTCTGAAATCAAAATCAATCGGCGATACTGCCTCCTGAATAGATGCCCACATCACCCAACCAAAACGGGCAATCATTGACCAAGCCTTCGCTCTTGCTATCTTCGACGTTCTGTGTTTTTGCCAATAAGCATCACAAAATACAGTAAGTTGCGCATCATTTAATGCAATTTCGCTTGCGAAATTACCAATCTCAAAAGAAGCCTCGTTTTGTCCTGCATATTCATAATCCACAATCCATATCTTTTCACCATCATCCATAAAGTTTTCGGCAAGCAAATCATTGTTACACGGCACTAATTCTTCTGCTGTTAAGGTAAGCTCTTCTTCCAATTGACGCACTAAAGATTCAATTGCTAAATATCTGTCAGGTATAAAATAGCCCGCATCCAAAACCGTTTGTAAATATTGTTTTCTAACTGTTGGAAAGTGAAAATCGCCTTGAAAAGCAGGTCCC
>JANMJN010001353.1:0-5378 GCA_031371355.1 Saprospiraceae bacterium | reverse complement strand
CCGCGCATCAGCTGTCAATTTGAAGCTGGACATGAGGATACAATACGATTGGTCAGCTCCTCGCCCGACGCGACCGCGCAACTGGTGGAGTTGCGACAAACCAAAACGCTCGGTATGTTCGATGACCATAACGCTGGCATTCGGCACATTGACACCGACCTCGATGACGGTGGTGGCAACCATGATTTGCGCTTCGCGCTTGATGAAACGCTGCATTTCGTAGTCTTTATCTCGTGCGTGCATCTTGCCATGCACAATAGCTATCTGATACTGAGGGGGGGGGAAATCACGACTTAGCGACTCAAAACCTTCCATGAGGTTCAATAAATCCAGTTTTTCGGACTCTTCTATCAATGGATAAACGACGTAAATCTGTCGTCCTTTCTCTATTTCATCTTTCATAAACTGAATGACACGCAGACGGTGATTGTCTGTCCGATGCTCGGTCTTTATGGGTTTTCGACCTTTCGGCAATTCATCAATGACGGACACATCGAGGTCGCCATACAAAGTCATCGCCAAAGTACGCGGTATCGGCGTTGCAGACATGACCAAAACATGAGGCGGATATGGCTTGGATTTCTTCCACAGTCTGCCGCGTTGCTCAACACCGAAGCGATGTTGCTCGTCGGTGATGGACAAACCGAGGTTTTTAAACACAACCCAATCTTCGAACATGGCGTGCGTACCAATTAATATCTGGGTTTCACCCGAAACCAATTTGTCCAAAACAGCTTGCCGCTTTTTACCTTTAATAGAGCCGCTTAGGAAGTCAATGCCAATACCCATCTTGTCGCAATACTCTGAAATACCTTCAAAATGCTGACGTGCCAATATCTCTGTTGGCGCCATCATACAGGCTTGATAGCCATTGTCTAAGGCAATAAGCATAGACATAAACGCCACGACAGTTTTACCCGAGCCGACATCACCTTGCAGCAAGCGATTCATCTGAATTTGACTGCCGAGGTCGCGTCGAATCTCTTTTATGACACGTTTTTGTGCATTTGTCAATTCAAAAGGCAGTATTTCAGAATAAAACTGATTGAAAAGCTTACCGACGTGTTCAAAAAAATGACCTCGAACAGTTGTTTTCCGAATCTTCTTAGCTTGCAACAATTTGAGTTGTAAGAAAAACAGTTCTTCAAACTTCAAACGGTTGCGGGCATTCTCTAATTCGACGTTGTTTTGAGGAAAATGGATATCCAAAAGTGCTTTATACTGAGGGGGTAGTTTGAATTTCTGAAGAATATAGTCGGGCAAGTTTTCGCCAATGTCTTGTGGCTTTATTTTTTCAAACAGCGTTTTGATGAGTTTGCGTTGTCCTTTGGCATCCAAACTCTTCGAATCGAGTTTTGCTGTTGATGGATAAACGGGATCGAAGGTCGGTGCTTTGCTCAATACTTCAGCCGTAGCGACTTCCATCTCTGGATGCGGAATCGAGAAGCGTCCGTTATAGTTGTTGACACGACCATATACAATGTATTCAGTGCCAACGACTAATGCCCTTTCTAAAAAGTGAATTTGTTGAAACCATATCAATTCAATGCTGCCCGTTTCATCGCGGAATGTGCCGACGAGCCTTTTGACACGCCCTTCGCCAAGCAATTCGACCCGTCGAAGTATACCTTTCAACTGAACGGTATCGGAGTCCTCTGTGAGGTCAACGATGCGGTGGAAACGGGTTTTGTCAATGTACCGAAACGGGAAATGATAAAGCAAATCGCGGTATGTGAATATCCGCAATTCCTTTTTGAGCATATCGCCACGGATGGGACCCACGCCTGTGAGGTATTCAATAGCAGTATCGAGTATGTTAGTTGGAGCATTCATAGAGCGCAAAAATAGGATAGGAATTGTTGTTTTAGGTGATTTTTTTAGAAGATTTTGAAATTAACAGTATTTGAGGAAGAACCTGAATTGTTCTCAAATAAAATGTAGATGTTAAAATTTAAAAATTACAGAACAAAAGGTCTAATTTTGCTTGTTCAATAGGAAACCGAAACAACGATGAATATTAATTACTTAAAAGAACCCATTTTCACGACAATGAAAAAAGTCAACATCCTATTATTAATCCTCTTTGGACTCAATTTTGGCGTACAAGCGCAGATGGTTGTCGGTAATCAAAAACTCTATGGCAACGAATGGATTGATTATACCCAAACGTATGTCAAAATCCCTGTGGCACAAGATGGCATTTACCGCTTAACGGCAGCAGCGTTGCAAACGGCGGGCATCCCCCTCAGTAGTGTGGCAGCTAACCGCTTTCAATTGTTCAAATTGGGACAAGAAGTGCCGATTTTCACATCAACGGATGCGGCATTGGGTTCTAATGACTATATCGAGTTCTTTGGAGAAAGGAATCGAGGCGAATTAGATGCCTTTATGTATAAAAATCAGAAAAGCGATATGCTCAATCCAGAGCATAGTCTCGTCAACGATACAGCGGTTTATTTTTTAACATGGCGCACGACACCTTCAATCCAACGTTTTCAAACAGTTGCGAATAACTTAACAAATCTACCTGCAAAAGAAGCTTGGTTTTGGCTGGAAGAGAAATTTTTTGGCATTGACCGTAATGTTGCTTATGACATCAGTGGTGGCAGTTCGGTGTATCTACCTGAAATGAATACGGGTGAAGGATATGGAACGGAGTTCGGAAATAGTAGAACAATAACACTCAATCCGCAATTTATCGCTGATGGGCAAGGAGGGAAATTATCTTTGCGTTGGACGGGAAATTATAAAAATCATTACACAACTATTACGGTGAGTGGTACACCTGTTGGTAAAGATACGGCTTACGGTTATTCTTTTAGAGATAAAACGTATGATCTGACGGCGGCTCAAATCAAAGGAGGTATGCCCATACAAATAGTCGGGAACTATGAAGCGGCGGACAATCATTCATTGGGTGTTGCCACTCTACAATATGCCCGACAATTCAATTTTGGCGGTAAAAACCAGTTTGTTTTCAAAATAGCGGCTTCTGATGGTGTCAAATACCTTGAAATCTCTAATTTTTTAGCAGGCACGACCGCTCCTATTCTTTACGATATAACGAATAAGAAGAGAATTATTACCACGCTTGAAGGTGGATTGGTGAAAGTGGCTTTGCCGCCTTCTTCCTCAGAACGGACATTGGTTTTGGTTGCCAGTGATGGTGTTTCAACAGTTTCGACAATCACGCCCACCACATTCGTAGATTTAAGAACCGATGGTGGTAACTATATCATGGTATCATCTGCTCGTTTTTTAAATGATGGTACTGGCAAAAATTATGTTCAAGAGTACGCCGATTATCGCGCTACTGCTGCGGGGGGCAGCTTTAAGCCGAAAGTGATTGATATGCAACAATTGCACGACCAATTTGGGTATGGTGTGAATCGTCATCCGTTGTGTTTGCGCAATTTTTCTTATTTTATCAAGAAAAATTGGACGAATCCTCAATACCTCGTCCTTGTTGGCAAAGCCAAAGAATTCCCAGGCAATCGCTACAATGTCCCTTTTTCGGATATGAGTGATTTGCCTTCATGGGGCTATCCGAGCAGTGATGTGATGTTTGTGACGAATGACAGTTCTATAGTACCTATAATCCCTATCGGTCGCATTCCACTGACTTCAGCTTCAGAAATGAAAACCTATCTCGATAAAGTTAAAGAGCATGAGAGTATCCTTAAAAACGCGCCTCAAACATTGGCTGACCGTCAATGGATGAAAAATGTGATGCACCTCAGTGGTGGTGGTAATGAAGGACCTATCATCAAAGAGTATATGAAAAACTTTGCTGATACGCTTCAAGCCAGTAAAGCAGGGTTAAATGTGACGACTTTTTATAAGACGAGCCTTGATCCTGTGCAGATAGCTTTGAATGACCAGATTTTTAATTTGATAAATCAAGGTGTCTCCTTGATTAATTTTTATGGGCACTCTGCAACGGCAACGCTTGATTTTGACATCAACAATCCTGACAATATGCACAACAAAGGGAAATATCCTTTATTTGTGGCATTAGGCTGTTCTGCTGGTAATTGCCACCAGCAAGTAAAAGGTCTTGCTGAATACTTTATTTTTTATAAGGATAAAGGAATGAGTGCTTTTGTCGGAACAACAGGCTCTTCATTTCTCAATTCACTCAATAGGTTTGCGAATGTTTATTATAGTACAATAAGTACAGTTAAATATGGTGAATCATTAGGAGCTGTTTTAAATACCACTTTCTCACAATTTAGCCAGTTGACAGTTCAAAATGATTTAGGATTAAAATCAGCCATACAAGAGTTTCAAATCTCAGGTGACCCTGCGCTACGTCTTTTGGCTGCACCGGGATCGGACTTTTTGCCTGATGCGACTTCTGTAAAGTTGGAACCTTCAATATTAACTGCCCAATTGGACAGTTTTGCAGTGACTTTTACTGTTAGTAATATAGGTTTCACCATCAAAGATTCAATGACTGTTTTGGTGCGTCAGCAATTGCCTAATAATACTTTTGTTGAATTGACTAAAAAACGCATACCGACCCCTCAGTATCAAAGTTCTTTTACATGGCGAGTACCGATGCCTAAAGAAACGGCTCCCGGACTGAATCGTTTGCATATTTTTGTAGATTCTGACAACAATATTAATGAACTGCCTTCGCCAAGTGCAAAAATCAATAATGAACTTGTGGCATCAACAGGCGAAAAAGGTGTACCTTTTTATATCCTTGATAATAATGTGAGACCTGTTTATCCAGCGGAGTTTGCCATTGTCAATAAAGTACCTATTATTTTAAAAGCCTCGACATCGAATGCTTTGGCTAAACCGCAAAACTATTACATTGAAATTGATACAACTGCCACGTTCAGTAGTCCTTTGAAAAAACGGACTGTGATTAATCAATTGGGTGGTGTATTGAAATGGCAACCTGATATGAATTGGACAGACAATACCGTTTACTATTGGCGAACAGCTCCAGATAGTACGGTCGGAGTGGGTTATGCTTGGCAAAATTCTTCTTTCATTTATTTGAAAAATGGTAGTGAGGGGTGGAATCAGTCGCATTATTATCAGTGGCTGGGGAATAAGTTTACAACCTTAAAAGTGAATGATTATGATAGACGGTTTGATTTCGAAGATGATATTAGGTCAGTTGATTTACGTTATTTTCCAAGGGGAACAGGATTAGTTACACCTAAATTTTTTATTAATAATGTAGAACAAGATAGAAATTTTGGATATCCTTCAGATGCGGGTCTTTATGTTGTAGTATTCGATAAATATACAGGTATAGCATGGCTTCAAGGAAATGTTTTATCTCAATATGGTGGTAATCCTAATAATAGAGGAACACATTTTTATATTTTTAAAATGGATAATGACAATGCATTTACAGG
>JANMJN010001259.1:0-2190 GCA_031371355.1 Saprospiraceae bacterium | reverse complement strand
TTGCTCTGAGCGAATAAATTGCACTTCAGGGTAGTGCTGTGCTAAAAAAGATTGAGGGTTCTCGTGGGAGGCATTGTCAACGACAAAAATTTCGAGATTCGAGTAAGTTAACTGACGGATTGAATTTAAAAGTTCGACTGTTAAATCCAATCCATTATAGTTAACTGTTATGAGGGATATAAGAGGCTGTTTTGTCAAAACAAGTCGTTTATTCAGGTTTTTGACTGTGTAAATCATTGATAAATAGAATATTATACATCTTCTTTTTGAATGATTGCAAAAGGTGTTTTCAGCATAATTTTTAAATCATACCAAAACGAATGATTTTTTGCATAAGTCACATCAAGCTGAATGCGTTCCTCGGCAGACATTTCTCCACGCCCGCGTTTGGTTATTTGCCACAGACCAGTCATACCTGCTGGAGCAATAAAACGAAAAGCCCAATCGTCTTTTGTCAATAGTTCTGCTTCGTAAAGTGGTAATGGACGGTTGCCGACAAGCGACATATCTCCTAAAAGGACATTGAACAATTGAGGGAGCTCGTCAATACTCGTTTTGCGAATGAAGCGCCCAACACGAGTGATGCGGGGGTCATTTTTAATTTTCATAAACGCCGCATCATCTTCTTTATATTGATTCATATTTTGCATCTCATGCAGACGTTTATCTGCATCTCGGTACATAGACCGAAATTTAAAAAAATCGAAAACTTGATAACCTGTGCCACTACGCTTAGAACGGTAAATGATAGGACCTCGAGATTCGATGAAAATCAAAATAGACGTGAGTATAAATATTGGACTAAATAGGAAAATGGCAATTATAGAACCAATAATGTCTAATAATCGTTTCATAGGTGACATTCTGACGGCTAATTCATCTGAAGTATCATTAACGGCTTCATCTAAATGAGATTTGTGATGATGCAGAAATGCCATACGGTCTCTTAAATTTTGACTATCAAGGGGCATTTGATAACAATCATCAACACCTGCGAGTAAGGCTCTACTCAAATCAGTGTCTCCCTTTTCACTTATAATGGCGAGAATTGGCACGCTTGATGTCAGCAAATTTTTTCTAAAAGAGTTGACAAAATGAAAGTCGTTTTGAGCCAATAACTTGAAATCAGCTATAATACCATAAGGAACATCTTGCTCCTTTGATATAGACAATAACCGATTTAGATGAACATCGACATTCGCACCTATGATATTACGCACATCATAATCAGCGAGAGGGGAAGTGAATTCCGCTGTTGTGCAAGGGGCATTGAGCAGACAAAGCTCTCTTGATTTAGTTAGGCTAAGAGTTGGTAAAGTTTGAGTCATATTGAGTTTGTTCGCGTTTTGGTAAAAAAATTATAAGTTTGTTGAATTTGTATATTTGAAATGTGAAATAGTCTTTATTAAGCAGAAAGCATTTTTTGATTATTTGAAATAATTGTTTTTACTTTCTCATAAAGTAAAGTTGGATTAAATGGTTTGGGTATGAAATCCAAAATACCAAGGTCAAAAAGTTCCGCATTTTCATTTACATCGTTGTTGCCCGAAACAAGTAATACAGGTATTTGGTTAAACATGCCGCTTGACCTTAATTGACGAAGAAAGCCAATACCATTCAAGCGAGGCATTTGAATATCCAAAATAATAAGATCTGGAAAATTGCCTGCTGCAAGCCATGCAAGACCTTCTAAACCATCCCGTTTAGTGACAACGTTAAATTGTTTTTTAAAAGTTAGTCCTAGAAGCAGTCGTACAGCATCATGGTCTTCAATAATTAGAATATTTGCTTTACGCATAGTTCGTTCATAGTTTGTAATTTGCGAAAATGCTTTGTTTTTTATCAAAGCGTTAGTTTAATAGCGTAATATTTAGAAAAAACGCACAATATGAAAACCACCTTAGGAAATGACATTAAATACCAAGTGAGAGGAGTTGAATTGAAAAGATATATAAGTCATCATCATAGGATAAGATTTTCAAAAGTATGTACGAAAATATTATGTTTAACCTGATAGAAATAAGCTAAATGGACATATCGTTAAGTTGCTTAGGGAGGAATTTGTTATGAATACTATCACACTTTTGCTTATCTGAATGCAAAGTTACGTCATTCTATATTTATTGCAAGTATTTAACCGAAATTAAGTCACATTTTTTTACTTAGCATAAATTCAGATGTCATGCTTTT
>JANMJN010001245.1:0-3893 GCA_031371355.1 Saprospiraceae bacterium | reverse complement strand
CGCCAACTGAAGACTTATTGCATCGCAGAACCAATGATGCAAAGGAAACCCGCAGCACCCTACAACTCATTCGTAAAAACGCCAATCGCCTTTTGCGTTTGGTTGACCAATTGCTTGAATTGCGCAAAATTGATGCAGGGAAGATGACTTTAGAAGCTCATCAAGCCGATTTAGTTGCTTTTATCAAGGACATCGTGAGTGATTTTAATGTAAAAGCGAAGAGCCAAAGCATTGACTTACAATTCATTTGCCCTTTTTCCCAACTTCCTTTTTGGTTTGATGCGGAGAAGTTGGATAAAGTATTGTTCAATATCATTTCTAATGCCTTCAAATACACGCCGCAAGGTGGGTTGATTCATATTTCGTTGTTAAAGAATTTGGATAAAATTGAAATTGTTGTCACCGACAATGGTATCGGTATGAGTACAGAAGAGCGCGAACACGCCTTCGACTTGTTCTACCGAGGTAGCCAAAATATGTCTTTGGGTAGTGGTTTGGGTTTGGCATTGTCGCATGAGTTCGTTGTATTACATAAAGGTGAACTGCGTTTGGAATCTGAAAAAGGACATGGGACAACTTTCAAGGTTGTTTTGCCTTTTCAACAACCTGAATGGGTTTCAGAACAAGCAGTTGAAACCATTAATCAACCACATTTTAACCACATCATCGAAACAGTTGAAACAGAAACGAATGTTTCAAATGCCCCCCCTCAGTATTTTGAGAATACAATAGTCCTTATTGAAGACAATTCAGATTTAAATGCCTTTTTGAATCAAAAACTTAGTCAATTCTACAAAATTGTCACGAATGAAACGGCTGAAAAAGGTTGGGAGGCAATTCTTGCCCATATTCCTGACCTCATTATCAGTGATGTCATGTTGCCCGGTATGGATGGTTTTTCATTGACTCAAAAAGTGAAAAATGACTTTCGCACTTCGCATATTCCTGTGATTCTATTGACTGCAAAAGGTCAAATCGAAAGTCAAATTGAAGGGACAAAAGCGGGGGCAGATGCTTATATGCCTAAGCCTTTTAATCAAAATTTATTAGAAGAAAAGATAAAGGGTTTGATTGAAAACAGAGACCGTATGCGGCGACGTTTTACCAACGAAATCACGAACCCAAGCCATGTTTTGAAGGGAGAACGCAAGTTTCTTATCGAATTTGAAGCCTTAATTGAAAAAAACTTAGCGGATAGTACTTTGTCGGTTGAGAAATTGAGCCATGAATTGGGCATGTCTCGTGTCCAATTATTTAGAAAGATATCCGCTTTGACCAATAAAAATGTGAGTGATTATATCGCCGATTTTAAACTACAAAAGGCGAAAGCCTTGTTGACCCAATCCGATAAAACAATCGCTGAAATTGCTTATGAAACAGGCTTTAATAACCCCAGTTATTTCACGACTTTTTTTAAACAAAAAACCAACCAAACGCCGAGTGAGTGGCGTAATGCGTAGCATTGAAAAGCATTATACTTAAGTACGTTTTCGCTTCATCTCATCTCTTCGCATCGGCATCCCATCAATAAGGGCAAATAATTGAGCTTTGGATATTATTTTATTAGTACGTAAAGCCATATGCCCATCTTTGCCTATCAATAAAAAAGTAAACGGAACGGCAGAAACATGATATTTTGTCAAAATCTTTTTATCCGTTTTGTTCAAAACATAAGTCTCAATGACAATATCACGGTCTAAGCAACCTGCTTCATCAGATTGTAATATTTGTTTTTGTTGCAACCATATAGGGTTGCTTTGAGTATCTATAAAAAGAAGTACACGCCTATTGTTACTATTTTGGGCGAATGAAACCAAAATGCTGAAACATAGAATCGTAAAGAGGGCTATTTTTAATTGATTGAACATCCTTTTTTTATATTTTAAGTGAAATATTCATGTTGAACTAACCAATATGGTTTTGCTTATGTAACTCAAAAATGGAACATAAGTACATTCAACAAGTTCAGTCATTGTGTAGTTTAATCACCCCCCTCAGTAAAAAAAACATTCTCCATTCACCAAACCTCCTATTCATTCGTAAAACAAGAAATGAGCAAAAGCAAATTTTTCGATAAAGGCTTTTCATAAAATTATTATTCAAAACGCTGTGTATCAAAACTGACATTGATGTAACATAATTTGAATCAACTAAAATAATTTTATACACAAAACACTTAAAATCAAAGACTTAAAACCATGTATCAAACCTTAAACTCTTTGAACGAATACTAAAACGCCTTTCTTCACAGCCTACCTATCTTTGATTCAACAAGAAAAAAAAATTCTAAACAACAAGACAATGAATCAAAGTTCCAAAATCTTCTTTTGGTCGCTTACGGCGGCTTTAGGTGGTTTCCTATTCGGTTTCGACACGGCTGTTATTTCAGGTGTCGAACAAACGCTTCAAAAACTATGGCATTTAAGTGTCTTTGAACACGGCATTACTGTGTCTATTGCTTTAATAGGTACGGTGTTGGGTTCCCTCATTGGTGGCATACCAACTGAAAAGTATGGTCGAAAAGTCACCTTATATATGGTGGCGATTGCCTACCTTATGTCTGCCATCGGAACGGCTTATGCTGTGGATTGGTCTATCTTTTTGATTTTCAGATTTCTCGGTGGTCTGGGTGTAGGTGTTTCGTCTGTCGTCGCACCGATGTATATTTCTGAAATTGCACCGCCATCTAAACGGGGGCAATTGGTTGCCATGTTCCAATTCAATATCGTCTTTGGTATTTTAATGGCGTACTTCTCCAATTATTTGTTGGGCAATATCGGCGACAATGCTTGGCGTTGGATGTTGGGTGTTCAAGCCATTCCTTCTGTATTGTTTTTAGCAACGATTTTAGCAATCCCAGAAAGCCCTCGTTGGTTGATATTGAAAAAAGGAATGGTTGATGCCGCGCGTAAAACGCTCAATATCATTGATGCTGCAACTGCCGAGCAAGTTATACGCGACATACAAAACAACGTGAAAACAATTGCACCAAGCAGCTTTGCTACTTTATTCCAAAAAGCCTATAAAACGCCCATTACTTTAGCCGTTCTGTTTGCTTTTTTCAATCAAATGTCAGGTATCAATGCCATTATTTATTATGCGCCTCGCATATTTGAAATGGCAGGTTTTGGCGCGGATACGGCTCTATTGTCTTCCGCAGGCATTGGCTTAGTCAATCTTATTGCCACACTCGTAGGCATTTCCTTGATAGATAAATTTGGACGCAGAATGTTGATGTACATCGGTTCAGTCGGTTATATTATCTCATTGAGTCTTATTGCTTTTGCTTTTTATCGCAACAGTTTTGAAGGTATGTCTTACTTTATTTTCCTTTTCATTGCTTCTCATGCAGTGGGTCAAGGCTCTGTTATTTGGGTCTTTATTTCTGAAATATTCCCGAGCGAAGTACGAGCGCATGGACAGGCGTTGGGCAGTTTCACGCATTGGATTTTGGCGGCGGTCATTGCTTTCACTTTTCCATACATCGCTGAAACGTTTGGCGGCGCAGCAACATTCTCATTTTTTGCTTTCATGATGGTTTTCCAATTAATCTTTGTTTGGCGCATTATGCCTGAAACAAAAGGCACTTCACTCGAAGGAGCGCAAGTTGTTTTTGGTCATTGACGATGTAGAATGAAGATTTACTAAATTTTTAAAATTTAGTAAATCTGAATTACCCCCCTCAGTATTTAACCAAATAATGAATAAAAAAAATGGACGATAAAAAAATAATCTGCTTCGGAGAAGTCCTTTGGGATTTATTGCCCGAAGAATTGGGCGGCAGAATTGCCGGTGGCGCACCCATGAATGTTGCTTATCATCTAAATGGTTTAGGTATAGAAGCAAACATCATCAGTCGGGTCGGAAATGACGATTTGGGGGTGGAATTGAAG
>JANMJN010001230.1:0-2692 GCA_031371355.1 Saprospiraceae bacterium | reverse complement strand
GCTTGAAGTCGCTCGATAGGCTCCGCGAGTGACAAATATCCACCCCTCAGTACCTTCGAACTTTATGCCGTTGGGCAATTCATTGCTGACCACCATTTTAACACCATTGGCATACATAGCTTCTGTTGTGAAAATGCCATGCACGTCCCACAAACCACTTTTCGGAAAGTCGGCTTTTCCCCAAACTTCTATCGGACCTGTTAGTTCAGTATCCATGCCCCAATGTGCAGAGTCAATATGGTGTGCGCCCCAACCTGTAATCATGCCTGCGCCAAATTGTTCGCAACGCAACCAACCTGGCCGGTCGTAATCTTTTTGTGGATGCACTCGTTTTTCGGTGTAATATACTGAGGGGGTCGAACCGAGCCACATGTCGTAGTTAAAACCTTTTGGAATCGGCATTTCCTTTTCTACATCGCCCGAAGGGTCGCCCGGCAAGCCGACATAAACGGTTTTTAATTGACCAATGCGTCCATTGCGTACCAATTCAGCGGCATAACGGAACTGCGTCGACGAGCGTTGCTGGCTACCAATTTGGAAAGTAATACCTGATTTCTTGACAGCTTCTGCCATGATTCGACCTTCTGAAATGGTCAGTGAAGTGGGTTTTTGCAAATAAACATGTTTTCCTGCTCTTGCGGCATGAATGGCACAGAGGGCGTGCCAATGGTCGGGCGTACTGATGGTGACAGCATCAATGTCTTTATTTAAAAGCATTTCACGGTAATCGGTATAGGTTTTTACACCATCAAATGGTTTACCGTCTCTTTTTGAGTAATAGTCATTGACCAATTTTTTACCATCATTAGCACGATTGCTGTCTAAATCGCAGACAGCGACAATTTGAGCACTTTTGTATTGCCAAACACCTGGCATATCATGTCCGCGTGAAATACGTCCTACACCAATACAGCCGATATTGATACGGTTACTGGGAGCATTTTTACCGAAAACGGATGCGGGAACGATGGAAGGTAAACCTAAAGCGATACCTGTTTTTGCAGTCGTTTCGAGAAAACTTCTGCGCGTCATTTTATTTTTCATAGTCTTAGAATTGTTTAATTGATGAAAGAAAGTACCACCAATTGACGGAATTTACGAATTAACTAATTAAATCGTATGATTAGTTAATTTGTAAAATCCGTCAACTTCGTGGCTCAAAATAACTATTAATTACAATTATTTGCTTTGAAATAGACAATAAAGGAGTTTATTTAGCTGAAATACTGAGGGGGGATTTGTAATCACAAAATCCGTATTTCTAAACCACCTAAATAGTTTTGATAAGCCTCAAAATTGTCTTTGATTTTTTCAGACAAATCCTTTGAAATTGGTTCAAACGGCAATAGTTCTATCTCAACACATTTCGGTTTCGCTTTTCGTTTCCATATCCCTATCACTTTGCCATGATGGACAATAATGGGTGTGAATATACCATTTGATGAAATCGCTTGTTTCGTAAATTCGGCGGGCAAGGCGGCTGTTCGGTCTGTGTAACTGACCATGTATTCATCGAAAGCAGGGAGTAAAACAATGTCTTTTGGTTTTATTTCACTTGTTTTTGAAGGGAAAACGTAGTAAACAGTCTTATCTATTTGTAAGGTTTCCAATGCTTCTTTTATATTTTCAATGGCTTTTCGAGATTCCGTAACAGACAAGCCACTCCACCAGGCAAAGTCTTTCAAAGTGGCAGGTGAATGGCTTTGAAAATACAGTTTAGCCAATTTCGCTAAAGCTTCATCTCTATGCAAAGGTTGTGTCAAAGGCGCACGTTTATCCAAAAGTGCATAGGTTATTTGTTTGCCTTTGCGCATGCCACTACAGACTAAGCCTGTTAGTTCAGCATGAAACATAAGATGCGCCGCGCGTATATCACTGGCTATAATACCATGATTGGCGAGTTCTTGCATCAGTTCATTGCGTGTCAAGTAGTGGTGTTCCAGCAAAGCCTTTTCGATAATCGTATTGGATTTTTCACGTATCGAAAAATCAAGTTCCAGTCGTTGATTATATGCCATAACGATTTTCTCAATTTGTGGTCTCGACAGTTCCAACATCCAACGAATATTCGTCGGTGATACCAAATGCCAAGTGGGACGGAGTAAATGCGTCCGCAAAACTTCGCCATTGTTCAAAGCCGCTTCGATTGACCCCTCAGTATAATTGGGTAAGCGCACCCCCATTGCCCATTTAGACATCTCATAATCCTGTGCTTGTATCGCACCCATCCATTCGACTAATTCGGCTGGTGAAGTGGGTTCTGTTGCATGGATTTGTTGATTGTGCAGGCGTTGTTTTACTATTTCTTCCTTCATATGTCATCCTGTTTATCGGTAAACTTCAATCCCATTTCTAATCTTTCAATCGTTTTTGCGATGCGATTCACTTTGGTTTCCAATCGTTTAGCTTCATAAATCCAATCAATATAGGCTTTTTGATGTGTTTCGGTTAAAGACAAAAAAAACGTGTGTGCTCTGGGCGCATCAAGCAAACAGACCATCAACTCGTCGGGAATACTGAGGGGGGTATTGTCGGCATATAATATAACGTGTATCGTATCACCCGCTTCTTTTTTGATTATCTTACGGATGGCGGCTTTGACAGGTAAAAACAAGTTGCCATTGCCCATCGGCATCAGGTTATATTGCTTGATTTCGTAGCCATCAATCGAGCCACGCACTTTTACCCAATT
>JANMJN010001196.1:0-1957 GCA_031371355.1 Saprospiraceae bacterium | reverse complement strand
GTTTACAACACCTATCGTTGGGTCTGTCCAGCGAATCCAGTTGATGGCAAAACGCCTTATTCGACGGCTGGTTTCAACTGGATGTTGACGGATTATGTGATTGAAGATGCGTCTTATGTGTCGCTTCGTGAAGTCCTTGTGGGTTATACTTTGCCTACAAATTGGACGAAAAAAGCCCGTTTAGGCGGATTGCGCTTGTATTTCTCGGCGCAAAACTTGTTTTTCCAATCAGGTTCAAATTACAGAGGTATCAATCCAGAAGCCCGTTTTACGACGGGGCCTTACGCCACACCGCTTGTTGATGGCTATCAACGCGGCGCGTTCCCAATCAATAAAGCGTACCTTTTTGGTATTGATGTGAATTTTTGAGTCCTCCATCTGAAGATGGAGGCAAAGGATACAAGTGGATTTCAAACACGTCCTCCCTAAAGATGGAGGCAAAGGATACAAGTGGATTTCAAACACGAAATACCTTTTGGCTTGTTTCAATTGCCTCCTGCTTTAGATGGATGGAAAAAAGAGACCCCTCAGTATAATTCATCATTTATCATTCATAATTCATCATTAACATGAAATATTCACCATATATCATACTCATCCTTTGCTTAGGCTTATTTTCCTGCAATGAGGTTATTGACCTTTACCCGACTTCAAACTTAAATACGGGTACTTACTACAAAACCGTTGAAGAAGTTCAAGCGGGTTTGACGGGTTGCTACAACGGGCTACAAAAATCGGTTGCATCGGAATGGCAATTCACGGAGTTGCGGAGCGACAATTCTAAGATGGGTTTTGCGGGCAGTACAAGCTCAAACAACCGCGATTTGAGCGATTTGGATATGTTTTTACCCGCCACCACGCACCAAGCGATGTACACGTATTGGTTGGCGACCTACAACAATATCCGCAATGCCAATATTGTTTTGCAACGTTTGGGCGTGACTTACGACCCTGCGGCGGGTAGCATCAATTTGGGTAAAGTTGACATTGTGCTGTCTGACACCATCCGCAAGCAATTGGCGGGTGAAGCGTTGTTTATTCGTGGGTATCACTATTTCAATTTGGTGCGTTTGTTTGGCGGTGTTTTCACGGTGCATACACCGACTTCCGCCGCCGAAGCGAAGACCATCAATCGCTCGTCAGTAGCCGATTGTTATAAGATGATTACAGCCGACTTGTCAACAGCAGCGACATATATGGGTTCGTTGAATTTTGCCAAAACTGCTGCCGCAAACAAAGGAAAAGCCACTGCTTGGGCGGCAAAAGCCCTTTTGGGGAAGGTTTATTTGACCTTGAATAAAAAAGCCGAAGCCATAACTCAGCTTCAAGATGTCATCACAAACAGTGGTCACTCCTTGCAAACGACCTACGCCAGTGTCTTTGCCATCACCAATGAATTGAACAGTGAAATCCTTTTTGCGATTCGTTTCAAAGCAGGTGGTTTGGGGCTTGGCACCAGTTTCGGAAATGATTTTGCCGCGTTGAATAGCGGCTCTACGATTATTAACGGTTCTGGACGTGGTTTCAACTACCCAACGCTTGAATTGGATTCGGCTTATGTGGCGACTGATGCACGAAAAGCGGCGACAATTGCCGTTTTTGGTACAGGCACAGCGGCACAGTCTTATGTCAAAAAATTCCTCAATCCAGTTATTCTAACGGATGATGGTGAAGCAGATTTCCCTGTCTTGCGCTATTCTGATGTCTTGTTGATGATGGCAGAAGCGCAAGGTTTTACACCCGCAAGTATCACGCTTATCAATCAAGTCAGAGCGCGGACGACATTGGGTAATTTGCCTGCAACAGTCAATTCTGTCGCCACATTTGAACAGGCTCTCGCCACTGAACGCCGCTTTGAATTTGCTTTTGAGAACCAACGCTGGTTTGATTTGCTTCGTTTCAACGTGACAATGACGACGATTAATGCAGAAGATGTGATTAAAAACAATTTTTCTAA
>JANMJN010001179.1:0-5151 GCA_031371355.1 Saprospiraceae bacterium | reverse complement strand
ATAGAAAACTTTTGGTCACGCTGTGCGTCAAATCGCAGCGCAAAGGTTCGCCCCATTCAGCAATAATGTAGCCTTTATAGATAATAACACCCGTCGGTTCGCCTCTATCTTTGAATGGACCAATCGCAAAACCATAAGGCTCTTTGCCAAAGGATTGATAATGCGATTGCTCCATGCTGCGCGGGTTTTTTATTTCATTTTCCTTGTGAAAAGTGATGGCTTCTTGGATTTTCGCTGCATCCAAACCCATTTCAGACGGCGTTTTATGGTGCCAATACTGAGGGGGTGGGAAATATTTCGTTGCCGCTATATTTTGAGCCATGGTTAATGTACTCAATAGGAGGAATAGGTGTGTTAGTTTTATCGTCATTATCGTTTGAATTTATTTTTACAAAATTGTAAAATAAATCATTTTTAGGGATATTTAATTTTTAGAGTTTTCTGCTTAATTGAAAAGATATAGTTTGTTTAGATTATTCAAGAAAAAAGTATAGTTTTGTTTAAAAATATTGAAATATGAGTTATTCCATTGAAATATTAAATGAAAAAGCGATTAAGCTACTACTGTATTTGGAGGAAATGCAGCTCATTCGTGTAGAAAAAAAAGAACCTTCGGAGGAAAAGGAGGTAATTAAACCTAAAAGCTTCATTGGCATCATTTCACATGAAGAAGCGGATGATTTACGGAAACAATTAAACAGGTGATGACCCTTATTTGGACATTGAATAAGCCCATTAATTAGTTTAAAAGATATACCAACCATACCTATCCTCAAATTTATTCGCCAAATCTTACGGCACGTGACATTTTTTGTCTAATTTTTCGCCGTGTACAGTTCCGTACCGCCTTTCATCTATCATTTCAAACTAAACAATCAAACAATTATGAATTCCCGCCGCGATTTTCTAAAAAAAATGACCGCAGCCTCTATGGTTTTGCCGTTGATTTCTGAAAATAATCTATTAAATCCAAAGCCTTATGAGGGAAAACAACTGCGTGTGGCACTTGTCGGCTTGGGCAGTTATGCAACACGAGTTGCCAATGCCATGAAAACGTGTCAAAAAGCCGTTTTAGTCGGTGCGGTGTCAGGAACGCCGTCGAAATTGGACAAATGGCAAACAGAATATGGCATTGACAAAGCGAATTGTTATTCTTATGCGGATTTTGATAAGATTGTCAGCAATCCAAATATAGATTTGGTGTATTTAACTTTGCCCAATTCGATGCACCATCCTTTTACTTTGCGTGCTGCAAAGGCAGGGAAACATGTATTGACAGAAAAACCGATGTCGGTGTCCGTAAAAGAAGCGGAAGAGATGATTGCGGCGTGCAAAAAAGCCAATGTGAAGCTGTACGTGGGTTATCGCCTACATTTTGAGCCTTATACAAAGGAGTTGATACGCATTCGGGAATCCGGTGAATTGGGAAAAATCATGTTTGTGAACACCGCCAACGGTTTTAAGATAGGTGACCCGACACAATGGCGATTGAAACACGCTCTCGCAGGCGGCGGTGCAATGATGGATGTCGGTGTTTATTGCATCAATGGCGCACGTTATGCCACAGGAGAAGACCCAACTTGGGTGATGGCGAGTGAAAGCAAAACGGATTTAGTGAAATTTAAAGAAGTTGACGAAACGATTACTTGGCAAATGGGTTTTCCAAGTGGCGTGATTGCTAATTGTGCCACAACTTACAATTTCAACAGCCCTGAATCGCTGCGGGCTTCTGGTGAAAAAGGATGGGCTGAACTTTCACCGTGTTATGGCTATGGTCCTTTGGCTGGACGGACGAATAAAGGAGCAATAACGCAACCTGTTGTCACGCATCAGACCTATCAAATGGATGGTATCGCAGATTGTATCTTAAACAATACGCCTGACCCAAAAGTGGATGGCTATGAAGGGTTGAAAGATATGAAAATTGTGGAAGCGATTTATAAATCCATAGCTAAAAACGGGAAGAAAATATACGTGAAATACTGAGGGGGGGCTTTTTGAGCTTGGTACAAAGGTTCGGGGAATTTTGAAAATTCCCCAAACCTATTTCTACGCCTTTACCAGCACCACTTTTCTATTTCAAAAACAATTAAAAATGATGAAAAAACAACTACTCTTTGCTCTGTTTGTACTACTTCTTTCAAAAAGTACGGCTCAATCACTTACCAAAGTAGAAGAACAAATCATAAGCGCCGTTGATGCCAATATGTCGGCGACCATTCAGTTGCTGAAAGAGTCGGTCAATATCAACAGTGGCACTTTTAACGTCAAAGGTGTGAAAAAAGTCGCCGATATGTACGGCAAAGAGCTGACGGCATTGGGTTTTACCGTTGAGTGGATAACCTTGCCCGATTCTTTGAAAAGGGCTGGGCATTTGGTGGCGTATAGGAAAGGAAAAAAAGGAAAAAAATTGTTTCTGATTGGACATTTAGACACTGTTTTTGAGCCTGACATGCCGCCCAATCCGTTTACCATGCTCAATGACAGCACCGCAACGGGTCAAGGCGTGAATGATATGAAAGGTGGCGACGTTTTGATGATTGCGGCTTTAAAATCTTTGCATAAACAAGGACTTTTGGACGATGTATCCATCACCGTTTACATGACTGGCGATGAAGAAAATGCTGGACATCCAAGAGACATCAGTCGCGGCGACTTTATTAATCGCGCCAAACAACATGATATTGCTTTGGGTTATGAAACTGCTTCAAATATGGGCATTGTGGCGACTGCAAGACGAGGTGCAAGTGATTGGACTTTGGAAGTAGAAGCCAAACAAGCGCATTCATCGGGTGTTTTTGGCAATGCAGGCTATGGTTCTATTTATGAAGCTGCCCGCATCGTCAATGAATTCAGAGAAAAGCTGAGTAAAGAGCAATATCTGACCTTTAATCCTGGTCTTTTCATAGGCGGTTCTGAAGTCAATTATGATTTTGCGAACCAAAAAGGAGATGCTTCTGGCAAAACAAATATTATTTCGCCCAAAACAGTGGTCATTGGCGATTTACGCTTTCTATCTGAACAACAAAAAGATGCGGCACGCTATGCGATGAGTCAAATCGTTGCACAAAGTCTGCCAGGCACAACCGCACGCATCACTTTTAAGGATGGTATTCCGTCTATGCCGCCCACAACAGGGAATGAAGCCTTAGCGGGTTTGTTGAGTAAGGTGAGTTTGGACTTAAATTATGGTGAAGTAAAACCTGGCAATCCCGGTTCACGAGGTGCAGGTGATATTTCTTATGTGGCAGACTATCTGGATTGCATCGATGGCTTAGGGGCATCGGGAAAAGGAGCGCATGCACCGGGCGAAACGATAAATTTGTACGAATATCCGAAGTTAATAAAGCGGTCGGCGTTGTTGATATATCGGTTAACACGATAGTGAATGAAGATTTGGGCGTTTAACGCTCAAAACTTATAACCATACCCCACCCTAACAACTTGCGTTTCGTAATAGTCATTGCTGACATAATTAAAGCCTTGCCCTTGTATTTCCTTGTGAATCACCATCGTATTCAACAAATCAGTGGCGTTGACAAACCATTCGCCTTTGCCTTTTTGAACGCTCTTTTTCAAACCAATGTCTAAGGAGAATCGTGCGCCGATTTTTCCTTGCGGAATGATGTCGGGTGCTAAGTAAACGGCAGAAATTTGCCCATCAAAACCTTTATTGAAGTGAAAAATGCCGTTGAATTTGGCGTTTCCTGAAACAATGTCTTGTGCGGCAGCCGAAAAAGTATTCGGCACAGGATATTTATTTTGTACGGTAAAGGCATCTATCCGATTTTTATAAGCCGTAAAGTTGACATTGAAGGAAAATAATTTGGACACCTTTTGCGACCACACCATTTCAAGACCTGTATTGTAACTTTTATCGGCATTTTGGAAAATAGCATAAATCAAAGTGCTGTTTGGAACGGTCACAGACAGCCGCGTAATGACCCCCTCAGTAATTCGATGAAAAAAAGCCGAATAATAGTAGCCATTATCCCAACTCGTCTTGAAACCCAGCTCAAATGCATTGGTAAATTGCGGACGCAAAGCGGGATTGCCGACTTTTATGATTTCAACATCGTCATATTTAGGAAAAATACGGATATCTACTTCGTTTGGTCTGTCCACACGACGGTTGTAAAAGAGCGATAACTTGTTGTGTGCATCAATTTTATATGCCAACCGAACTGTTGGAAAGGGCTGTGTATAATTGTAACCATCACTTTTGTAGGTATTGTGATTCGGATTCACTTCATAGCGCAAACGGACATATTCACCGCGCAAACCAATCTCTGCTTCATACTTTTTATTCTCAAAAACATAGTTGCCATAAAGCGCGGGAATGGTTTCTTTATACGTTGCTTCGCCACCTGCATTCACATCAATCTGCGAATTGATGCCTGGAAAGAATTGCATATTCGTAGGGATATTTCTAATCCTCAACTTAAAACCACCTTCAAAACGACCGTATTTCAAAGGACGCACATAGTCCACATTAACGTCAGAAACATGTTCATCAGAAAGCAATTTGAAGGCATCTTTACCCGTAAAGGTCGGGCGAATGTTGTCAAAGAAGTATTTTTCATCTTCTCGATGAAAAGTATAATTAAAACCCAGATTGAGTAAATGCCCAGGCTGTTTGTACTTGTGTTGATACACTGCCGAAGCAACCACCGTTGTTTTCAACTCATCTTCTAAGAACTGCCACAGATGCGTGCGTTGCGATAAATCTTTATTGAAAAACGGTTCGTCGCCATTGTCAATGATTTTTTCTCTGCCGTACAAACCTGAAATAGTCAACATGTTTTGATTGTCCATTGTCCAATCAATACCCGCTTTTAAAGTGGTAAAACCTGTATTTCTATTGCGTTTTGTTTGTTGATTGATAACCGTTCCGTCGGTATAAATGCGTTCAACGAATTCATTTTTGTTCAGCGTTTCGGTATAAAGATAATCGCCTTGAAAAAACGCATTGATTTTGTTCTTTCTATAATTGACGGATACTGAGGGGTTCACTTTGGGCGTGTTTTGATACTGCGGTCTGATGGTTGGCAAGTTTTCTTTTTTAATCCACAAAGCACCGAGACCTGTTGCGAAACCGACTTTACCATTTAAGCCTTCGTCTTTGTTTTTTTTGTAAATGATATTGATGAT
>JANMJN010001146.1:0-2856 GCA_031371355.1 Saprospiraceae bacterium | reverse complement strand
AACTCCAATATGTACCATCTACCCAATGAATTACAATCTTATATTAAGTATAAGTGTTTGACTTCTGAACAACTGCGTCGTTTGGCAGTTTTATTGCCAACAGACCGCGACAAGTATGATTTCCTTGTTTATGCCTTTAACTATGTTTTTGACATAGAAACCTACGCCATGACAGGTTCTGTTTTAGCTAATCGGAATGCTCGGGAAGGGTTTTATCGCTTTTTAGTCAAAGAAGGTATTCCTGCGGGAGATTATTACAACGAGTATAATATGTACAATGGTTATAATGGATACAATGTTCCGCCACCCGTTTATGTACAACCGCGTCCAAATACGGGTAACGACAATGCCTACAACAATTACCCAGACCCACGATATAATAATCAGAATAACAATCAGACCCCTCAGTATGGCAATGGTTACACCCGAAATGATAACGGTTACGCCTCTAATAATAACAACTTTGCTCAAAACAACGCAGGTGATACCCGCAATAACAACGCCTATCCAGATGTTAATTCAAAAGGAATCAATTCAGGTTATAAAGGTTTGATGACGTATCAAGAGTTTGGCAATATGAAAGAAAGGATAAAACAAAATACACTCGAAAATGGCAAACTGGAAACGGCAAAAGCGATGACCCAGGAGAATGTCCTCACAGCGATACAAGTCGCAGAAATTACCCGGCTTTTTACTTTTGACAACAATCGTCTCGAATACGCCAAATTTGCTTTTGACTATACTTACGACCGCGAAAACTACCTTATTGTGAGCGATGCTTTGGCTTTTCAGAAAAATCGAGAAGCATTGCAACGCTTCACACAACAAAAAAAATAAGACATATTTTAAAGAGAATTACACAAAAAAAAGTTGCGAGGCGTTTTTACATGTCTCGCTTTCTTTGCTTTTGTCGTTTAAATTCCGATGTTTGTAAAGAATATTTTATTCCCTCCCTTAGACGGACTTCATTTGTCCTGTCAAAAGGTTTTTTAGGCAACTATTTCAATAACAATACTTTTATCAACAAATTTAAAAGACATTATTTAATAAAACATTATTTCAAAAAATGAAAAAATTAGCATTCCTTTTTGTTTTCGCTATATCTGCCCTTGCTTCTCACGCTCAAACGGCAGACGATATTGTCAGTAAATACCTCACAGCTATCGGAGGTGCCGAAAAATGGAAAAAACTCGAAACTGAACGAATGACCGGTTTTGTAATTGTTCAAGGCATGAATATACCATATACGGCTATGCAATCACGCCCTAACCTGTCATACAGCGCAGGCGAGTTTCAAGGCAACAAATTTATCGAGTCTTTTGACGGGACAGTGGCTTGGATGCAAAACCCATTTGCAGGTGCCGCTAAACCCACTAAAAAAGACGCTGAAGAAACCGCTCAAGCGGCAAAAGAACAGTTTGAAGATGACCTTATTGACTATTCGACGAAGGGACACGCCATAGAACTTGACGCTAAACAGGAAGAAATGGATGGTGTTAAGTGTTACAAAATAACTATGAAACGCAAGCAAGGCGATGAAAAAGTCTATTTCATTGACGGTGAAAACTACATCCCTGTTTGTGTACGCAGTTTTGCGCAAACTGGTCCTGCCAAAGGACAAGCCGTTGAGATGTATTTCAGCGACTATAAAGAAGTGGAAGGTTTGATGATTCCCCACACATTAGAAAATAAAATGGGGGGACAAACAGTTGTTACCATCAAAATGGAAAAAATAGAAATCAATCCAACGATTGACAAAAAGATATTCTCATTTCCTGAGAACTAATTTTAGATGAAGGTTAGGTGAAAATCCCTCCATTTCTGAAATTGAAATGGGGGGATTTTTTATTTTACGCATAACACAAAGGGTAAAAATTGCGTTTTACTTGAAAAAATATCTATTTTGCATAAAAAAGCATCAATGAAAAAAATTAAATCATTCGTCAAAAGCTATTTCCCTTTTCATCTACCCCCTCAGTATCGCGTACTCACGCTGCTCTTTTTTTTCCTTTTAGCAACCCTTTTACCTGCTTGCAGAGTGAAAGAAGGCTGTGCATCGAGCCAAAAAGCCTATACAAATAATATGGAAAGGACAAAAAAACGAGGTAAAACCTCTTTATTTCCAAAATCTGTAACTAAAAAAATAAAGCATTGATTGGTTTGTTGGTTATTGGTTATTAGGAGATTGGTTTATTTGGCTGACCAATAACCAATTGACCAAAAACTAATAATTAAAAAATTTTGAAATCTCAAAAACTCATACTACTTTTGTGGTATTAAATCGCTCGGAGGAAGAGGGAACGTGTTGACACTGTTCCCTCTTTCGTTTTTCTGGTTGATTGGTTATTAGTTATTGGTAAATTAGTTACTGGTTGACCAATAACCAATCAACCAATAACTAATAACCAATACGATGATAGAGGAACAAATAAAAGAATGGCTGCTCACTAAGTTTGAAGAGCCTGAATACAATGACTGCTTTCTCATTGAATTGAGCATTTCGCCTACAAAATTGGTGGATATTATCATTGATGCCGACGCAGGTGTTAAGTTTGAACAATGTCACCGCATCAGCCGACACATCGAAAACCTCATAGATACGGAGGGGTTGCTTGGTGAAGAATACACGCTTGAAGTTGGTTCGCCTGGCATCAGTCGCCCTTTGAAATTACCACGTCAATACCCGCGCAATGTCGGACGCACCTTGGAAGTCATTGATACTGAGGGGGTGAAAACAACAGGTATTTTGACGGCAGTTGATGCCCAAAAGATTACAATTGAGTATGAAAACGTACGTAAAGAAGGAAAAAAGATGGGAGATCCTTCTTTCGGAGCCCTCCGCCGAAGAAATTGAAC
>JANMJN010001141.1:0-2579 GCA_031371355.1 Saprospiraceae bacterium | reverse complement strand
ATGAATGAATTATTAGCTAAACATGACTTTACCGCCGAAGAAATTGACGAGTTTTTCTCACATGCTTTAGTCATCAAATGCCCAAAAAAAACAATTTTACAACGCGAAGGCGATGTTCCGCATTTCTTTTATTGGGCAACTAAAGGGATTTTTAGAGGTGGTTTTACAGATAAAAAAGGGACAGAGCACACTCGTGCTTTTTTTACACCTACGACAATTCCTTTTGTAATGTCCTATAGTAGCTTTATTATGCAATTGCCTGCTCTCAGTTTTTTAGAAGCTATTGAAGATGGTGAATTGCTATCATGGCATTTTGATTACGTTAAAAATCTTGAAGAAACCAATATTAAATGGCTTAAGTTTTTTAAAAAACAAGTTGATTTAGTGTTTTTATCTCGAGATATAAAAGAACGGCAATACTATACGCTCACACCCAAAGAACAATATTTAGTTTTTTTAGAATCTGCATCCGAATTTGCCTATCGCATCCCACAACATTATATTGCCAGTTATATTGGCATCACGCCCGAGGCTTTATCGCGTATTAGAAGACAGCTTAAAACAGATAATCGCTTAAAATCCAAAGATTAAGTAGAAATTAAAATATTTGCTTATTTTAATATCGTTTGTATTTCTTAACCTAAATCAACGATAATAAATATTCCAACATATTACTTTTGCTCGTTGTCTTGGTATTGCTTCTTTCTCCAAGTAAATAGACACAAAATTTTTTCATCAAATCGTGTTAGTTATTTATAGTACTTATTACCCACAACTTAAACCGATATGATTTTTCGAAATCGTATCGGTTTTCTTTTGTTATTGACTACTAAGCTTATTTTTTTATTATATATTCCAAAAATCAAAGGACAAACGTTTTGAAACACGTTTGCCCTTTGATTTTTGCCTTTTGCCTTTTTATACTGAGGGGGTCAATTTCCAAACCGTTTTGCCCTTAACTCCTGCAAAAAACGCTGCAATTCCACTTCATCATGAAACAAAACCTCACGAGGTTTAGAGCCTTCATTCGGTCCTACAATGCCCAAATGTTCCAATTGATCCATGATGCGACCCGCTCGATTATAGCCGAGTTTCAAACGACGTTGAATCATAGACGTCGAACCATGTTGATTTTGAACCACAAGGCGCGCTGCATCTTCAAGCATATCGTCGAGGTCATTGATGTCAACCGCACCGACTTCATTAAGGGTTGCATCGTTTCCTGTAAACTCTGGTAAGAAATAAGGTTGTGGATAACCTGGCTGTTCATGAATGAAATTGATAACCCGTTCAACTTCAGGTGTATCTACAAAAGCACATTGCAAGCGAATAATGTCAGACCCCGCTGTTAACAACATATCGCCACGTCCAATCAACTGGTCAGCACCGTTTGTATCCAAAATGGTGCGTGAATCCACTTTTGAAGCTACTTTGAAGGCAACGCGTGCAGGGAAGTTGGCTTTGATAACGCCTGTAATGATGTTTACGGAGGGGCGTTGCGTCGCTATAATCAAGTGAATACCAACGGCACGCGCCAACTGAGCCAAGCGACCTATCGGCAACTCGATTTCCTTACCCGCCGTCATAATCAAATCTGCAAATTCGTCAATAACTAAGACGATGAAAGGCAAAAAGCGATGTCCTTTTTCAGGATTCAACCGCCGTCCAACGAATTTATCGTTGTATTCTTTTATGTTCCTTGCCTGTGCTTTTTTCAACAAATCATAGCGTCCCTCCATCTCAATCACAAGAGAATTGAGCGTTTTGATGACCTGCGCTGTGTCTGTTATTATCGGTTCAAGCTGGTCAGGCAAATAGGCGAGGAAGTGATTGTCAATTTTTGCATACGGCGACAACTCAACTTTTTTAGGGTCAATCAAGACCAATTTGAGTTGTGACGGATGTTTTTTATACAAAAGAGAGCATAATATCGTATTAATACCCACTGATTTACCCTGTCCAGTCGCACCCGCAATAAGTAAATGCGGCATTTTCGCTAAGTCCACAACAATGGGTTCGTTGGAAATAGACTTGCCCAAAGCAATCGGCAAATCCATATCACTTTTGCGGAAACGATCACTCGACAACATTTCGCGCAGTGAAACCATTTGCTTGTTTTTATTCGGTACTTCGATACCAATCGTACCCCGTCCAGGAATCGGTGCAATAATGCGAATACCCAACGCCGCAAGGCTCAAAGCGATGTCATCTTCAAGGTTTTTAATCCTCGAAATACGGACACCCGGCGCAGGTACGATTTCATAAAGCGTCACCGTTGGACCTATCGTTGCACGTATTTTTACGATTTCGATTTTGTAATTCAAAAGCGTTTCAATGATTTGGTCTTTGTTCGATTCGAGTTCCGAACGGTCAATTTCAACTTTATTGTCTTCATAACTGTCCAAAAGTGGCAAAACTGGATATTCATAACCCGACAGCTCAAGCGTTGGGTCATAAGGGGTTGAGATGTCGCCATAAGGTTTTTCATTAAACAACTCCCCTTGAATTGGTTTAATTGGCGTTGGTGGCGGCAAAATATCAGGCATCTCGTTTGACGAAACAATCGGGTCTGTTTCTAT
>JANMJN010001121.1:0-1598 GCA_031371355.1 Saprospiraceae bacterium | reverse complement strand
GCTTGAATTTCGATAAGTGGCTTTTGGGCAGTGACCGTGACTTCCTTCAGTTCATTGTCCAATTTACTGAGGGGTATGTTGTCGAGCAATAAGTTTTTGCCATCGTAATCAAATGGTTTTGAATTGTAATTTTTGAACCCGACCATGCTGATACGAATAAAATAGCCTCCTCCGGCAATTTTTTCCAATTCAAATCGTCCATTAACATCAGTGACAGCTCCTTTAACAAGGGCAGTGTCTTGAGCACGCATCAACATGACCGTCGCAAACTCTTGCGGTTTGCCCGTTGGGTCGTTGATTGTACCTGTGATGGTTTGAGAAAATAGACTTGTCGTGAACAAAATATTAAGTAAAAGCGAAACCCCGATTTTTTCGGGACTAATAGGGAGTGAAAAATAAAGTTTAAGCTTTTTCATGACGTAAAGTTGAGTGTGGCATTTAGAAAAATAATGTACGAAAACCATCGTAATAGATTTTTTCTAAAACAAAAGGTTGCAAACAATAATCCAATCGCTTTAAAGCATAGACAAACTAACTTTTTAACCCGACGAAGTCTATTAATTTGATGGATTTAAAAAAAATTACAACTTTATTGCAAACTCTTTTCCGATTTATCACATTTAGTATTTTTCTTTGCACCGCGAAAGCACATAAAGTTTTTTAAAAGTATAAATAATGGAAAAAAGAATCAATGATTCGCTCCAATATGTCATGGAGAATTGGCATCAAATTGTCAAAAAGTATCAAATCCCCAACACAAAAATTGCAATATGGCAGATGACAACAACATTCCTTCCCTTCGTGGGTTTGTGGATTTTGATGTATTTTAGCCTATCTGTTTCATATTGGTTAACACTCGGCTTAGCCCTCGTCAATGCCTTCTTCTTAGTTCGTATTTTCATCATTCAGCATGATTGTGGACACCAGTCTTTCACTAAATCCAAAAAAGTAAACGATATAATCGGCTTCGTTTGTAGTGGTTTCAGCCTTATCCCTTACAGATATTGGGCAAAAGCACACAACTTCCATCATGGTCATTGTGGTCGTTTAGAACCAGATATTCGTGATATTGGTGATATGCCGATGCTGACAGTCAATGAATTTCGCAATATGCCAAAGTTGCAAAAATTCGGCTATCGCGTATTTCGTATGCCTTTGGTTTTGTTGAGTTTGGGTTCGTTTTACTATATTTTTATTCACAATCGCTTTGCATCTATCAAGCAACGGGGTTTTGAATTTGCTAAAAGGTCGCTTGTTTTTAGCAATCTATTCATGGCAGGTCTTTATATCGGTGGTTTTTTATTGTTCGGTACGTGGACATTTCTCAAAATACACTTGCCAATCGTTATGTTCTTTTCAGTCATGGCTTTCTTTGCTTTTTATATTCAACATCAGCACGAACAAGCATACAAACAATGGAAAGTGGAATGGACTTTCGTTATGGCTGCTTTACGAGGTAGTACGTATTGGAAGTTGCCGCGGGTATTTCAGTGGTTGACGGGCAATATTGGTATTCACCACATTCATCATTTGAGTTCGTTGATTCCGAATTACAATTTGCAACGTTGCAAAGATGAAAATCCTGTTTTGCAAGAGCA
>JANMJN010001080.1:0-2437 GCA_031371355.1 Saprospiraceae bacterium | reverse complement strand
CTCAGAGCAGCTATTTAAGATTGTGAAAAATACTCTTGATTTGAGCAAGACATTAATAAAATGAACAAGGCTATTAAAAAACTGTAAGCCAAGGTTTTCATTTCTTTATTTTATTGAATAAATGGATTGGAAAATGAAGTGCCGAATATTTTCAAAATATCATATTTTCAAAATATCCGACACATGCTTTAATCACCACGCAATCTCATACTTAACCCCTGCATTTGCCCCAACAACCAACTCTTTTTGTCCGCTAACCTCTCTCACAAACGGTTTTTCAGTTGACAAAACGCTGAGATAATACTGTCCATCAACCAAATATGACCCATCAAGTAGTGGCTCAATGTTTTTGCCTTCGGCTAACTTGAAATAAGCGTTTTGACCAGCCGCTAAACCACCAATTTTCAATTCACGTGTGATACTGCGATTGTTGTCAGAGGGGTAGGTTTTGTCTTCAACATTGAAACCATTGACATTATAAAGGAATTGAGGACGTGCGGAGTTTTCTTCGATCCGATAGCCTTTGCCTTTGTAGGTTGTTTCGTCAAATGTAGCAGGAAAGGCAGCATTTTTGTCAGAAAGCACCGCTAACTGAGGGGTATTTAAAAGGAACAAGACATTACCCAAAGGTCGGAATGACCCATCACCTCTGTCGTGCCACATCGGTGTAGCATCCACGAAGTCACCGCGCCAAACGCAAGACAAGACGCCGAGTTTGGTGTCAAAGACATAGTTGATACCGCTTGGGTCGCCGACACCTACGGTATGCGTGCGGCGTAGTTTTCTATCATTCTTATAATCTAAAAACGCGCGCAATATCTTTGGCTCACTGCCGACACGGACTAAGATAGGCGATGTGGCATCACCCAATGGAAACGTCGCAGGGTCATTCAAGGCACGCTTGCCGATATTAGCGGACTCGATAGACAACTGCAAAGCGGGTGGCATCCAAGTATCTGAACGATGATAATAGACCTCAATATCATGTGTGCCTTCGGGCAAAATGACTTCACCGGACTTTGCATCCCATCGCCAAGCGCGATGATTGGCAATGATGTTTTTGCCATTGATATACAAAGACGAACCGCCGTTGGAGACCAATGTAAAATAATAAGCCGTGTTTTCAGGCACTGTTATTTTACCTTTATATTGAACGCCAAACGTGTCTGAACCCGCCATAAAGTCAAAATTCATCGCAGGTAAGCTCCCTGTTTTTGTAGGCGTTTTCGATTTATAATCGTTTTCATGCTCCGCTTTGCCGTTCCAATACTTATAGGTCAGCGCACTCAACTTCACATCAACGTTTTTGAACAAACGGTATTTGATGTTCCTAAATGCCACTGCACCGTGGTCACCTTGAATCATCAAAGGACCCATAGCGGTTTCGTCGTTCTTAATCGGACCGCCTGTTGGCAATGGTATTTCGACGTTTTCGTGAATCGTTACACCATTAATCATCACATAATTAATGAGTGCATTGGCAATCTTTTTACCCGATGCATCAAAACGGGGCGCACGGAACGAAATTTCCATCTTTTGCCATAAACCCGCTGCTTTTGCTGGATTACTGAGGGGGGCTTTACCCATATAAATTTTCCCTTTCTCCTTTTCCCAATTGCGGTAGATGCCGCCTAAGTCCGAAAACTTCGGATTCCGAACGCCCCAACTATCGAACAGCTGGATTTCGTAGCGTCCTTGAAGGTAAATGCCCGAATTGGAGCCATGCGGCATCATAAACTCGAGTTCGAGGTCAATGTCGCCATGTTCCCATGTCGTTAAGAGTGGGTCGCGCATCTTTTCATTGTTCAAATTGATGACGATGCCAGTACCGGGTTTGGTTTTGACAGAGCCATTGCCTTTTTCATGCACATCAATGTTTCTATCCATTTGTACATCGCTCACCAATTGCCAATTACCCGCTTGTGGCTTGAACGATGACATATCGTTGAGCGACAAAGGCGTGAGTGGAATTTTGTAAGATTGAGCAGAAAGAGACGTGAAACAAAGTAGCAGAAAACAGGCAAGTGTTGGTTTGATTAATTGCAACATAATGGTGGTTTAGTTTTCTTAAAAAATGGTTGATTACTGAGGGGGTGAAGTTAGTAAAGAGTTGGAAAACTGGGTGTATATGACGCTATATTTTACAGGATTTAATTCACCAGTCACCTTTACCTCCATTTTTAGATAGAGAAATATTAATGTGTGTATTCAATTTTATTCTCTATCTATTAGGTAAGTCGTCAACACAAAATAATCGTTACTTTTTGAACACATAGAAACATAGACACATAGAAAAGTTTGAAAATCAATGGATTAAAGGCTATGTGTCTATGTTTCTATGTGTTCAAAGAAAATTTCCCGTTTTAATGTGTTCAATTACGTATGGGCGCACCTTTGATTTGTAGAACGCCTACTTATATTTATATAAGTTGTGAAT